>NZ_JBSVXS010000077.1:0-26642 GCF_054070155.1 Pseudomonas sp. SDT291_1_S447 | reverse complement strand
TCGCTGTAAGAGCGAAACCGCCAGCGGCAGCACCCGCAGCAACGGATATGCCCCCAAACCCAAACCAACCCCCAAAAACGCAGACAAACAAAAACGCCCGGCATAAACCGGGCGTTCTGTATTGACTTGATTAACGAGCGCGGTAAGTAATGCGCCCTTTGCTCAAGTCATAGGGCGTCAGCTCGACGCGCACTTTGTCACCGGTAAGAATACGAATGTAGTTCTTGCGCATCTTGCCGGAAATATGCGCGGTTACGACGTGCCCATTTTCCAACTCCACACGAAACATGGTGTTGGGCAGGGTGTCGACGACAGTGCCTTCCATTTCGAAGCTGTCTTCTTTCGACATGCAGTAAAGCCCTCGGTATCCAATGAATGGCCCGGTGCAACTGCGCCAGGCAAAAGCGGCGTGCATTGTGCCCGAAAAATGGTGTTTACGCCAAGGGGTTTACGGCTTGGGTTTAGTTGAGGATGACCCAGCGCTGATTAATCAGCAATTCGATGGGTCGGTATTGCGTCTTGTAGTTCATCTTTTTGCAGTTCTTGATCCAGTACCCGAGGTACACCGCCTCAAGCCCGAGGCGCTGTGCCTCGCCGATTTGCCAGAGGATGGCAAATCGGCCAAGGCTGCGACGCTCTTCGTCGGGTTCGTAGAAGGTGTATACGGCGGACAAACCGTTCGGCAGTAAATCGGTCACCGCCACGGCGAGCAACCGTCCGTCGAGTCGGAACTCGTAAAACCGCGAGAAGGGCAGATCGCGTACCAGAAATGTCGAGAATTGATCACGGCTCGGAGGGTACATGTCACCGTCGGCGTGGCGTTGTTCGATATAGCGCTGGTACAGATCGAAATATTCTTCGCTGAACTGCGGCTTGGCCGGGCGCACCTGCAAATCCGTGTTGCGCTTGAAAATCCGCTTTTGCTGACGATTAGGCGTGAACTGCGCCACCGGAATGCGCGCAGGCACGCACGCATTGCAGTTCTGGCAATGTGGGCGGTACAGATGATCGCCGCTGCGACGAAAGCCCATTTCCGACAGGTCTGCGTAGACATGCACATCCATGGGCTGGCTCGGATCGAGAAACAGGGTCGTGGCCTGCTCCTCGGGCAGATAACTGCAAGAGTGAGGCTGAGTGGCATAGAACTTCAACCGCGCCAACTCGGTCATGATCAACCCTCGGGATAAGCTGGTGAATTAAGTGTAAGCCACGCGCGCAAAAGTCGCTCAGCAAACCCAAGTGGCACGATTGGGTTGATCCAGGTGATTTGCCAGATAGTCGGCGAATTGCTGACGAGGAATCGCCCGCGCGCCGAGGCTGTGCAGATGATCGGTGGGCATTTGACAGTCGATCAGCACGAATCCCGAGTCTTTCAGATGGCGCACCAGGGTGGCAAAGCCGTATTTGGAAGCATTGTCGGCGCGGCTGAACATTGATTCGCCGAAAAACAGTTGGCCCATTGCCAGGCCATACAGGCCGCCGACCAGCTCGCACTGATCCCAGACTTCCACGGAATGGGCGAAGCCGCGGCGATGCAATTCAATGTAGGCATCCTGCATGGCTTCGGTGATCCAGGTGCCGTCGGCGTAATCCCGGGGCGCAGCACAGGCGCGGATCACGGCGTCGAAGTCCTGATCGAAGGTCACTTGATAGCGTTTCTGACGCAGCAGTTTGCCGAGGCTGCGCGAGACATGCAGCTCGTCGGGAAACAACACTGTGCGCGGATCCGGTGACCACCAGAGAATCGGTTGGCCCTCGGAAAACCACGGAAAACAGCCATGACGATAAGCGGCGATCAAACGATCGGCGGACAGATCGCCACCGGCGGCGAGCAATCCGTTGGGGTCGCGCATGGCCTTTTCCAGCGGTGGAAAGGTCAGGGAGTTACGTTGTAACCAAGTCAGCATGGCATCCGGGCTTGCAGAAGGGGTGGGCGGGGCGAGCTGTTGGGCTCGCGGTAAAGTGTGCCGCTAAACGTTGCGAATGTCGTCTCGATCCTGCGCGACGTTCGCCGCATTGCAACTTGGCGAGACGGACGCGGTCGTAACCGAGCGCTGTGGCCCGGCGCCTGGCCGGCATGGCGAGCGCTCAGCGACAGTTCAGAAGGCCTGGATGGCAATGCTTCGCTACGTTCATCAAATACACCTCATAAGCCTTTGTCACAAAAGACAATGCGTGCTCAAATTGAAGAGCAGGTTTTATGCGCTTGGCTATGCTCAATGCTGGGGTTTGAAGCATGGCATCCGACGCACAAACCCGTACAATGCCGGGCTGTTACAGAATATTCGCCGGGCACTGTTTTGATACCTGTGTTTATAAAAGCAGCAGCGCAGTGTTAAAAGTAGTCTCAGTTGTGCCCGTCAACTTTTTTACCTGCCTGGATTGGGCAGTTTTTTATCGTCATTCAATAGATGGACGCGCCTCGGGCGCAGGAAAAGAAGCGTTTTGAAGAAATCCACCGAAGCACCAAAAACCGTCGTTCCGCTCTGGCGCCAACAGTTGCACTACCGGCTCAAGGAAGGTGCATTGATCGCCATCGGTGCCTTGTGCCTGTTCCTGATGATGGCTTTGCTGACCTACGGCAAGGACGATCCGGGCTGGAGCCACAACAGCAAGATCGACGACGTGCAAAATTTTGGCGGTCCGGCGGGCTCCTACAGCGCCGACATCCTGTTCATGGTGCTGGGTTACTTCGCCTACATCTTCCCGTTGCTGCTGGCGATCAAGGCCTACCAGATCTTCCGCCAGCGCCACGAACCGTGGCAGTGGAGCGGCTGGCTGTTCTCCTGGCGTCTGATCGGTCTGGTGTTTCTGGTGCTGTCCGGCGCTGCGCTGGCGCATCTGCACTTTCACGCGGCCTCGGGTCTGCCGGCGGGTGCCGGTGGTGCGCTGGGCGAAAGCCTCGGCAATCTGGCAAAGAACGCGCTGAACATTCAGGGCAGCACGCTGTTGTTCATCGCGCTGTTCCTGTTCGGCCTGACGGTGTTCACCGACCTGTCGTGGTTCAAGGTGATGGACATCACCGGCAAAATCACTCTCGACCTGTTCGAACTGTTCCAAGGTGCGCTTAATCGCTGGTGGTCGGCACGTACCGAACGCAAACAACTGGTTGCGCAACTGCGTGAAGTCGACGATCGCGTGCATGACGTGGTCGCGCCGACGGTCACCGACAAGCGTGAGCAGGCCAAAGTCAAAGAACGCCTGATCGAACGTGAGCAAGCTCTGAGCAAGCACATGTCCGATCGCGAGAAACAAGTGCCGCCGGTTATCGCCCCGGCCCCGGCCAAGGCGCCCGAGCCAAGCAAGCGCGTGCAGAAAGAGAAACAGGTGCCGTTGTTCGTCGACAGTGCCGTGGAAGGCACCTTGCCGCCGATCTCGATTCTTGATCCGGCGGAAAAGAAACAACTCAATTACTCCCCGGAATCCCTGGCGGCGGTCGGCCACTTGCTGGAGATCAAGCTCAAGGAATTCGGCGTTGAAGTCACGGTGGATTCGATCCACCCCGGCCCGGTGATTACCCGTTACGAAATCCAGCCTGCCGCCGGCGTCAAAGTCAGCCGCATCGCCAACCTCGCCAAAGACCTTGCGCGTTCCCTGGCCGTGACCAGTGTGCGGGTGGTCGAGGTGATTCCGGGCAAGACCACCGTCGGTATCGAGATCCCCAACGAAGACCGGCAGATCGTGCGCTTCTCCGAAGTGCTGTCGACGCCTGAATACGACAACTTCAAATCGCCGGTCACCCTGGCACTCGGTCATGACATCGGCGGCAAACCGGTCATCACTGACCTGGCGAAGATGCCGCACCTGCTGGTGGCCGGTACCACCGGTTCCGGTAAGTCGGTGGGTGTGAACGCGATGATCCTGTCGATCCTGTTCAAGTCCGGCCCGGAAGACGCCAAGCTGATCATGATCGACCCGAAAATGCTGGAACTGTCGATCTACGAAGGCATTCCGCATTTGCTGTGCCCGGTTGTGACCGACATGAAAGACGCCGCCAACGCCCTGCGCTGGAGCGTTGCCGAGATGGAGCGCCGCTACAAGCTGATGGCGAAGATGGGCGTGCGAAATCTGTCCGGCTTTAACGCCAAGGTCAAGGAAGCCCAGGACGCCGGCGAGCCGTTGAGCGATCCGCTGTACAAGCGCGAAAGCATTCACGACGAAGCACCGCTGTTGCAGAAGCTGCCAACCATCGTCGTGGTGGTCGACGAATTCGCCGACATGATGATGATCGTCGGCAAGAAGGTTGAAGAACTGATCGCCCGTATCGCCCAGAAGGCCCGTGCCGCCGGTATTCACTTGATCCTCGCGACCCAACGGCCATCGGTGGACGTGATCACCGGTCTGATCAAGGCCAACATTCCGACGCGTATGGCGTTCCAGGTGTCGAGCAAGATCGACTCCCGAACCATCATCGATCAGGGCGGCGCCGAACAACTGCTCGGTCACGGTGACATGCTCTATATGCCGCCAGGCACCAGCCTGCCGATCCGTGTTCACGGCGCGTTCGTCTCCGACGATGAAGTACACCGTGTGGTCGAGGCGTGGAAACTGCGCGGCGCACCGGAATACAACGATGACATCCTCAACGGTGTCGAAGAAGCCGGCAGCGGTTTTGAAGGCAGCAGCGGTGGCGGCGACGGCGATGATCCGGAAGCCGACGCGCTGTATGACGAAGCGGTACAGTTCGTACTCGAAAGCCGTCGCGCCTCGATTTCCGCGGTACAGCGCAAGTTGAAGATCGGCTACAACCGCGCCGCACGGATGATCGAAGCCATGGAAATGGCCGGGGTCGTCACCTCGATGAACACCAACGGTTCCCGTGAAGTCCTGGCCCCAGGCCCGGTACGCGACTGATTCCAAAGCAAGAGGCGGGACAATGATGTGCCGCCGCTCTCCCAACGAGTATTCAAGAGGACTCCCATGCGTCTTATCCGCATGTTGCTGCCAGTACTGGCGCTGACCACTCTCACGGCGCACGCCGATCAAAAGGACGTGGCGCGTCTGACCCAATTGCTGGAAACATCCAAGACCCTGAGTGCGAACTTCTCGCAGCTGACCCTCGACGGCAGCGGCACGCAGTTGCAGGAAACCACCGGCGACATGACCCTGCAGCGTCCGGGCCTGTTCTACTGGCACACCAATGCGCCGGCCGAGCAGACCATGGTTTCCGACGGCAAGAAGGTCACGCTGTGGGACCCGGATCTGGAACAGGCGACGATCAAGAAACTCGACGAGCGTCTGACCCAGACCCCGGCACTGTTGTTGTCCGGCGATGTTTCGAAGATCAGCCAGAGCTTTGATATCAGCGCGAAAGAGGCGGGCGGCGTGATCGACTTCACGTTGAAGCCGAAAACCAAGGACACCTTGTTCGACAACCTGCGCCTGTCGTTCCGCAACGGTCTGCTTAACGATATGCAACTGATCGACAGCGTCGGCCAGCGCACCAATATCCTGTTTACCGGGGTCAAGGCCAACGAGCCGGTGCCAGCCTCCAAGTTCAAGTTCGACATCCCCAAGGGTGCCGACGTGATCCAGGAATAAACCCAAAACCCTTTGTAGGAGTGAGCCTGCTCGCGATTCGATTTGTCAGTCACATCTTCATCGTCTGACCCACCGCTATCGCGAGCAGGCGAAGGCCTACAGGGTCAATGATCGGCAAAATAGAGGTTTCAACGCTACGTGATGGATCTGTTTCGCAGTGCACCGATTGCCCAGCCACTGGCCGCGCGTTTGCGTGCGACCAATCTGGATGAGTACGTCGGTCAGGAGCACGTGCTCGCTCGCGGCAAGCCTCTGCGGGAGGCGCTGGAGCAGGGTGCCCTGCATTCGATGATCTTCTGGGGTCCGCCGGGCGTGGGTAAAACCACCCTGGCGCGGTTGCTTGCGGAAGTCTCTGATGCGCATTTTGAAACGGTTTCGGCGGTGCTTGCCGGGGTCAAGGAGATCCGTCAGGCCGTTGAAATCGCCAAGCAGCAGGCCGGCCAGTACGGCAAGCGCACGATTTTGTTCGTCGATGAAGTGCACCGCTTCAATAAGTCTCAGCAGGACGCGTTCCTGCCGTACGTTGAAGACGGCACGCTGATCTTCATCGGCGCCACCACTGAAAACCCTTCGTTCGAACTCAACAACGCCTTGTTGTCGCGTGCCCGCGTCTACGTGCTGAAAAGCCTCGACGAAGCGGCGCTGCGCAAACTGGTGCATCGCGCGCTCACCGAAGAACGCGGTCTGGGCAAGCGCAACCTGACGCTGAACGACGAAGGCTTCCAGATGTTGCTGTCCGCCGCTGATGGCGATGGCCGGCGTCTGCTCAATCTGCTGGAAAACGCCTCGGACCTGGCTGAAGACAATAGCGAGATCGGCACCGAGCTGCTGCAAAGCCTGCTCGGCGACACGCGTCGGCGTTTCGACAAGGGTGGCGAGGCGTTCTACGACCAGATCTCGGCGCTGCACAAATCGGTACGCGGCTCCAACCCCGACGGCGCGTTGTATTGGTTTGCGCGGATGATCGACGGTGGTTGCGATCCGCTGTACCTGGCCCGGCGCGTGGTGCGCATGGCCAGCGAAGACATTGGCAACGCCGACCCGCGCGCCCTCAGCCTGTGCCTCGCGGCGTGGGAGGTGCAGGAGCGCCTCGGCAGTCCGGAAGGCGAGTTGGCCGTGGCCCAGGCCATCACTTATCTGGCCTGCGCGCCGAAGAGCAATGCGGTGTACATGGGCTTCAAAACCGCCCTGCGCGCCGCTGCCGAAAATGGCTCGCTGGAAGTGCCGCTGCACCTGCGCAACGCCCCGACCAAACTGATGAAACAATTGGGCTACGGTGACGAATACCGCTACGCCCACGACGAACCGGACGCCTACGCCGCCGGCGAAGACTATTTCCCGGAAGAGCTCGATCCCATTCCGTTCTACCAACCGGTGCCGCGCGGCCTGGAATTGAAGATCGGCGAGAAGCTCAACCACCTCGCTCAACTTGATCGTTTAAGCCCTCGGCAGCGGAGAAAATAGTGCTTCCATTGATCATTGCGGTCTCCGCCGGCGGGGTTGCCGGCACCTTGTTGCGCTTCGCCACCGGCAATTGGGTCAACGCCAATTGGCCGCGGCACTTCTATACCGCGACGCTGGCCGTTAATATCGTGGGCTGTTTGTTGATTGGCGTGCTGTACGGCCTGTTTTTGATACGCCCGGAAGTGCCGATCGAGGTGCGCGCCGGGCTGATGGTTGGCTTCCTCGGGGGGCTGACGACTTTTTCATCCTTTTCACTGGATACGGTGCGCCTGCTGGAAAGCGGGCAAGTGCCGCTGGCCCTGGGCTATGCGGCACTCAGCGTATTCGGCGGGCTGCTCGCGACGTGGGCCGGCCTGTCTTTGACCAAACTTTGATAACGAGAAACCGACATGCTCGATTCCAAACTGTTACGTAGCAACCTTCAGGACGTAGCGGACCGCCTGGCTTCCCGTGGCTTTGCCCTGGATACCGCGCGCATCGAAGCGCTGGAAGAACAGCGCAAGACCGTCCAGACCCGCACCGAAGCACTGCAGGCTGAGCGTAACGCGCGTTCCAAATCCATCGGTCAGGCCAAGCAGCGCGGCGAAGACATCGCGCCGTTGATGGCGGACGTCGAGCGCATGGCGGGCGAACTGAGTGCCGGTAAAGTCGAGCTGGACGCGATCCAGACCGAGCTGGACTCGATCCTGCTCGGCATCCCGAATCTGCCACACGAATCCGTTCCGGTCGGCAAAGACGAAGACGACAACGTCGAAGTGCGCCGCTGGGGCACGCCGACTGCTTTCGATTTCGAAGTGAAAGACCATGTGGCTCTGGGCGAGAAGTTCGGCTGGCTGGATTTCGAAACCGCCGCCAAGCTGTCCGGCGCCCGTTTCGCCTTGCTGCGTGGCCCGATCGCCCGTCTGCACCGCGCACTGGCGCAGTTCATGATCAACCTGCACGTCAACGAGCACGGCTACGAAGAGGCGTACACGCCTTATCTGGTTCAGGCCCCGGCACTGCAAGGCACCGGTCAACTGCCGAAGTTCGAAGAAGACCTGTTCAAGATCGCGCGCGAAGGCGAAGCCGATCTGTATTTGATCCCGACAGCCGAAGTATCGCTGACCAACATCGTTGCCGGCGAAATCGTCGACTCGAAACTGCTGCCGATCAAGTTCGTTGCCCATACTCCGTGCTTCCGCAGCGAAGCCGGCGCGTCGGGTCGCGACACGCGCGGCATGATCCGTCAGCACCAGTTCGACAAAGTTGAAATGGTCCAGATCGTTGAGCCATCGACTTCGATGGAAGCGCTGGAAGGTCTGACTGCCAACGCTGAAAAGGTGCTGCAATTGCTCGGTCTGCCTTATCGCACCCTGGCACTGTGCACCGGCGACATGGGCTTCAGCGCGGTCAAGACTTACGATCTGGAAGTGTGGATCCCGAGCCAGGACAAGTACCGCGAAATCTCCTCGTGCTCGAACTGCGGCGATTTCCAGGCCCGTCGCATGCAGGCGCGTTTCCGCAACCCGGAAACCGGCAAGCCTGAGCTGGTGCACACCTTGAACGGTTCCGGTCTGGCCGTAGGCCGTACGCTGGTTGCCGTGCTGGAAAACTACCAGCAGGCCGACGGTTCGATCCGTGTGCCGGACGTGCTCAAGCCGTACATGGGTGGCCTTGAGGTCATCGGCTAAATGAAATATCTGCCGCTGTTTCACAACCTGCGCGGCAGTCGTGTGTTGGTCGTCGGTGGGGGGGAAATTGCCTTGCGCAAATCCCGCCTGCTGGCCGATGCCGGTGCGCTGCTGCGGGTGGTCGCACCTGAAATCGAAACGCAACTGCGTGAACTGGTTACTGCTTCTGGCGGTGAATGCCTGTTGCGCGGTTACGTTGAGGCGGATCTGGACGGTTGCGGGCTGATCATTGCCGCTACCGACGATGAGATGCTCAACGCACAAGTCTCCACCGATGCGCACAAGCGCTGCGTGCCGGTCAACGTGGTCGATGCGCCTGCCTTGTGCAGCGTGATCTTCCCGGCGATCGTCGATCGCTCGCCGCTGATCATTGCCGTGTCCAGCGGCGGCGATGCACCGGTGCTGGCGCGTTTGATCCGCGCCAAGATCGAAACCTGGATTCCGTCGACATACGGCCAATTGGCCGGGCTCGCCGCGCGTTTCCGTAATCAGGTGAAAGGCCTGTTTCCGGATGTGCAGCAGCGTCGTGGTTTCTGGGAAGATGTATTTCAGGGACCGATTGCCGATCGGCAACTGGCCGGGCAGGGCGCTGAAGCCGAGCGTCTATTGCAAGCCAAGATCGATGGCGAGGCCATGGTCACCACCGGCGAGGTGTATCTGGTCGGTGCGGGCCCGGGCGATCCGGACCTGCTGACCTTCAAGGCTTTGCGCCTGATGCAGCAAGCCGACGTGGTGCTGTACGACCGCTTGGTCGCGCCAGCGATTCTAGAATTGTGCCGTCGCGATGCCGAGCGGGTCTACGTTGGCAAGCGTCGTTCTGATCACGCCGTGCCGCAGGATCAGATCAACCAGCAACTGGTCGATCTGGCCAAGGCCGGCAAGCGTGTGGTGCGGTTGAAGGGCGGCGATCCGTTTATCTTCGGCCGTGGTGGTGAAGAGATCGAAGAACTGGCGGCCCACGGCATTCCGTTTCAGGTGGTGCCGGGGATCACCGCAGCCAGCGGTTGCGCGGCATATGCCGGGATTCCGCTGACCCATCGGGATTACGCGCAGTCGGTGCGTTTTGTCACCGGGCATTTGAAGGACGGTTCCACCGATCTGCCATGGGCCGACCTCGTCGCCCCGGCGCAGACGCTGGTGTTCTACATGGGCCTGGTCGGCTTGCCGGTTATCTGCGAACAACTGATCAAGCATGGTCGTTCAGCCGATACCCCGGCGGCATTGATTCAGCAGGGCACCACGGTCAATCAGCGCGTCTTTACCGGCACGCTGGCTGATCTGCCGCGACTGGTGGCGGAGCATGAAGTGCATGCGCCGACACTGGTGATCGTTGGTGAAGTGGTGCAACTGCGCGAGAAACTGGCGTGGTTCGAAGGGGCTCAGGCGCAGGTCTGAGTCAGATCAAAAGATCGCAGCCTTCGGCAGCTCCTACATGAGAATGCGTTCCCTGTAGGAGCTGCCGAAGGCTGCGATCTTTGCTTTTTGCTATTAACCCTTCAACCAAACCCCTTTGCCAGCCAGCCGTGCCCGATCATGGACGACGTTGAAATCCTGCTCCGGCCCCTTCGGCACAACCCCTGTCGGGTTAATCGTCTTGTGACTGCCGTAGTAGTGATTCTTGATGTGCTGGAAATCCACCGTCTCGGCAATCCCCGGCAACTGATACATCTCCCGCAGCCAGTTCGACAGATTCGGGTAATCGGCAATCCGCCGCAGGTTGCACTTGAAGTGCCCGTGATACACCGCGTCGAAACGAATCATCGTAGTGAACAAACGGATGTCCGCTTCGGTGAGGTATTCACCCGACAAGTAGCGATTGGCACCCAGTACCTGCTCCAGATGATCCAGCTCGGCAAACACCTCATCGAACGCTTCTTCATAAGCCTGTTGCGACGTCGCAAAGCCTGCGCGATACACGCCGTTGTTCACGGCCGGATAAATCCGCTCGTTCAGCGCATCGATCTCGCCACGTAGCGGCGCCGGGTAGAAGTCCAGATCGTTGCCAGTCAAATCATCAAAGGCGCTGTTGAACATGCGGATGATCTCCGCCGATTCATTGCTGACGATGCGTTTGAGCTTCTTGTCCCACAACACCGGCACAGTAACGCGGCCGGTGTAATCGGCAGTGTCGGCGGTATAGCGCTGGTGCATGAAGTCGAAGCCGTCGAGCTTGTCGCCGGTTGAGCCGAGTGCCGTGTCGAAGGTCCAGCCGTTTTCCAGCATCAGCCAACTGACCACTGAAACGTCGATGAGGCTTTCCAGGCCTTTGAGCTTGCGCAGGATCAGCGTGCGATGCGCCCATGGACAGGCGAGGGAAACGTAGAGGTGATAGCGCCCGGCTTCAGCGGCAAAACCGCCTTCACCGCTGGGGCCGGGTTCACCCTTGGCGGTAACCCAGTTGCGGCGTTTGGCCTGTTCGCGCTGGAACGCGCCGTCCTTGCTGCTTTCGTACCACTTGTCCTGCCAGTGGCCATCGACGAGTAAACCCATGATCAAGACTCCGTAAACCAATAATCGTTGGAGTCGAGTCTATTCCGATGAGTTCGAACAAAAAGCGCAAAGATCGGGCGTGAATGATCGGTTAAATCGATTTGTTCCGCGCGGCCCAGTACTGCTCGGCGGTTGCGAAGGCTTGTTCGCGGTTTTGACCGAGGCCGCGCAAGGCCAGGGCCATGGTCGCTATCAGGGCCATTTGCGGGTAACTGTCGACCACCTCGCCACGCCAGACGGCTTTCAGATGTTCAACGTCCAGGGTCGCCGGTTTGACGTGGCGTTGCGCCGACAATTGCGGCCATTCCTCGTCCCAGCTCTCGCCACCGGTGGTGCCGTAGAGGTGGCTGTCGGCATCCGGGTTGATCTCGATTTCGCCGCCATCGCCCTTGACCACAATCGCCGTGTCGCCAAGCAAACCACTGGCATCGCGATGCACGGCCTGATAGCCCGGATGGAAAATGCTTTGCAGCCCGCAACGCGCGCCCAGCGGATTGAGAATCCGCGCCAGGGAATGGATCGGCGAACGCAGGCCCAAGGTGTTGCGCAGGTCGATCATGTTCTGCAACTGCGGCGCCCAGTCCACCAGCGACATGAACGCCAGCCCACCGTTATCCAGCGCCGTTCCGACCTGCTGCCAAGTGCGGCACAGCGGAATGTTCAACTCGCCGAGCAGTTGCTCGCTGTAGAGCCGCCCGGCCGTGTGTGCGCCGCCGCCGTGCATAAAGATGCGCACGCCGTTCTGTGCCAGACACTTGGCCGCCAGCAGATACCACGGCAGATGGCGCTTCTTGCCGGCATATGTCGGCCAGTCCAGATCGACGTTCAGCTTTGGGGCCTGCAAGCGCTCGCGCAGGGCTTCGGTGAAACCGGCCATCTCCTCGGCGCTTTCTTCCTTGTGCCGCAGCAACATCAGGAACGCGCCGAGTTGGGTGTCCTCGACCTTGTCGTCAAGGACCATGCCCATGGCTTCGCGGGCTTCTTCGCGGGTCAGGTCGCGAGCGCCACGTTTGCCTTTGCCGAGGATGCGCACGAATTGGGCGAACGGGTGTTCGGCAGGGGTTTCGAGGGTCAGTGCTGGAAAGTCGGTCATAAGCAATTCGTCGGTTTGGGCAGGCCCGCCAGTTTTGCGGCGAGTTTGGCGGGGGTGCCTTTGAACAGTCGGTTCAGGTGCAGGCTGTTGCCTTTGTCCGGGCCGAGTTTCAACGCGGTGTACTTGATCAGCGGCCGGGTGGCCGGGGACAGCTGGAATTCTTCGTAGAAGCTTCGCAGCAGTTCGAGGACTTCCCAGTGTTCGGGCGTCAACTCGATCTCTTCGGCAGCGGCGAGGGCGCTGGCAACGTCGGCAGACCAGTCGCTCAGGTCGACGAGAAAGCCGTCCTTGTCCAGTTCGATGGCGCGGGCGCCGACGGTCATGGAATTCATAGCCAGCTGTTGACCTTGTCGTGGTTGATCGACAGTTCGACGAAGGCCGGGTAATCGATGGCTTCGGCCCAGTCTGGAACTTCGATGGCGCGGGCCTGTGCATCTTCGGCAAGGACGAATAATTTGATTTGGCGTTGTTCCAGTGTAGTGAACGGCGCGGTGCCTGGTTGCAACGCATACACCGCATCGCCGGAGAGCAGCAATGCATCAGCGCTGCCGATCAGGCGCAGGCAACTGGTCAGGCGATCGTCGCCAAACGGGGAATGAGACAACACATGCAAAGTCGACATCAGAGGGTGATCACCTGGTCGTAACGGTCAATAAGGGCGGTGATTTGCTCGGTAGCGAGCGGCTGCGCGTCGTCTAGCGAGAAGTTGCCGAGGCCACGGATGGTGGCGCTCTCGGCGCAGTAGAACAACTCTTCAACGCCAAACATCGGCAGCGCTTGCAGGTTGGCGCTGAGGTCTTTTTGCTGCAGGGCCTTGGCGTTCTGCCCGGCAGCCAGTTGCAGCACGCCGTCATCGAGAAACAGCAAGCCGATCGGTAGATCGAAGGCGCCGCCGGCCAGCACGATGTCCAGCGCCTCACGGGCAGCGGGGCCGGACCACGGCGATTGACGGCTGATGATCAACAGGGACTTGGCCATCTCACGCACCTCCGAAGCAGATCAAACGGTCGGCGTCTTGCACCGCGTCATGCAACTGACCGAGACCAGACAATTCCCACGGCGCGCTGATCGAAATCGCTTCACGCTGGTAGCGCTTGGCTTCTTCAGCATTTAGCGCACCACGGCGCAGGGCGGCGGCGATGCACACCACGCCGTCCAGATTCTGCTCGCTGATGAAAGTGCGCCATTGTTTGGGCAGGTCAAGTTCGTCCTGCGGGGTAACCACCGCATCCGAAGCGTTATAAACGCCGTCCTGATAGAAAAACAGCCGGACAATCTCATGCCCACCGGCCAGCGCAGCCTGTGCAAACAGCAGGGCGCGGCGCGAGGAGGGCGCATGGGCGGCGGAAAACAGCGCAATGGCGAACTTCATGACGGACTCGATCAGCAAAACTGCGGCCATGATAAAGCTTTATCGAAGCCGCCGCGAAACCTTGTAGGCCTTCGCCTGCTCGCGATAGCGGTCTGTCAGCTGGTGAAGATGAAGAATGTGCCGGCGCCTTCGCGAGCAGGCTCACTCCTACAGAGATTTTTGTTGTCCTCGGTTAGCGAGGCATATAGCCCAACTGCCAGCGCCGCGGGATTTTCAGAGAGAGCAGCCCGATCATCGCGGCCAGCAACCCGCTGACGAACATCGCCTTCAGTCCCAGATGATGTTCCAGTACCGCCCCCAGAATTGCGCCGATAAACATCCCGCTCCATGGCACCAGTTGCACCCGCCAGCCACTGCGCCGTTCGCCAAGCATCCAGCGACCCAATCCACGGCCGAATCGCGACAACGCGCCAGTCACGTAAGTCAGCCCGACCGGTAAGCCATTCACTTCTTCGACGGCCGCATTGAGCATGCCCATTGCAACGATCGCCGCCAGCAACGCCGGCAGTTGGGTGTCGAAAGGCCAAGCAGCCGCCGCGCACAGCAGGGTGGCGATACACAGCAGCAGTGGCAACGCCCGACGTCCACCGAAACGTGCAACGACCACCCCCAAGGCATTGCCGACAATAAATGTTGCGACGAGGATCAACAGACGCACAGTCAACCCGACATCGACATCGACATCGCCATCGCTGATCGCCACGGCGAGTCGGGTGGTGTTGCCGCTCATGAACGAGACGAAGTCGCCGCTGGCCATAAAGCCAATGGCGTCGGTCATTCCGGCCAGCACCGAGAGGCTGGCCACCAGCGCCAGACCAATCCGCCCGCGCCACTTTTGTGTGTGCAGATGGCCGGGGCTGGCGCGGTGAGTCGAGGCGGATGGCAGCATGAGTGCGGTGTCCTTGGGCGACAGTTACGGTTCTATGCCATACAGATCGCAATACTCCAGCCAATCCATCCCGGCCATTTCCGCGACTTCACGGTGAACTTCCAGCCGCTGCGCCTGATACTCCTCAGGCGAGTCGGCCGTCAGTTGCAGGGTCAACTCCCAGGCAAACAGCCCGAGACTTTCCGCTTCGGCCTCAAACGCTTCATGCAGTCGCTCTTCACGATATTGCGCTTGAGTTTCGCCTTTGGCCTGGGCCAGCAACGGGTTGAGGTGATCGAGGCTTTCGCGCAGTTCGGGACGCGCGTCGAGAAATACTTTCAGGGCATGTTCATGTCGCTGGTCGGTAGGCGCCATGTGTTTTCCTTGTGAGGCTGATGACCTTAGGTTGCCGCAGCGGCCCGCGCGTGTCGCGCTATAAATGCAGTAAAGCAGAACGATTTCTGCTGCTGCGGTGATACAGTCCGCTTTTTTCTGAATGAGCGAATGCAATGCGAATTCTGATGGTAGCGCTGGCGGCGACGCTGCTGGCCGGTTGCGCAGGCTCGGTGATGGACGATGCTCGCACCAAAGCCCCCTATAAAGTACTGACTTCGAATAAAGCCGAGAAAGTCGTCGCCCAGTGTGTGCAGTTCGGCTGGCAGGACGAGGCGGTGTTCGGCGTGGACGCGGCGGCGTATCTGGAACCGCGCAAGTCGGGCGGGACGACGGTGTATACCCGGTCGGGTGAGTCGTTTGTCGACGTGATTACCGAGGCCTCGGGTACGACGTTGAATTACTACGCGCAGAAGGACGACTTTGTCGCCAAGCGCCGGTTGGCGGCTTTAGCGACCTGCCTGTAGGGGCGATGGTCGCGGTGAGGTTCAAGCCGCCTTCGCGAGCAAGCTCGCTCCCACATCGATTCTTTGTCGGTCACTCATCCAGTGTGGGAGCGAGCTTGCTCGCGAAGGGGGCGTCACATTCAACCGTTCAGGCGCTTCTGGAAAAAATGCCGCTTGTGCCCCGGCGGATAGTCGACGATCTCACCAAACTGGCTATATCCAAGCTTCTTGTAGAACTCCGGTGCCTGAAAGTCGAACGTGTCGAGCCATGCGCCGATGCAGCCTTTCTCACGCGCCAGCTCTTCGGCCATGTGCATCAGCTTCGAGCCAATTCCCTGGCCCCGGCCTGCTTCAGGCACTGACAGCAAATCGATGAACAACCACTGGCAGACCAATCGGCCATAAAGTCCGCCCAGAATCTGGTCGTGATCATCGCGCACCAGTAGGGTGAGCGGCTCTGATACCGCGATCCCGGCCTTGGCCACGTTATAAGCATGCAGGGGCGCCAAAATGGCCTGGCGTTCTTCTTCTGTTGAGTTTTGCGACAGCTCGATGCGCAAGTTCATGCATGACTTCCTTGTGGTTTGAATCCGCAGCCTATCCTGCCCCGAGGCCATCTTCCAAGCCCTTCCTCAACCCGTTGGAACTGCCGCTCTCGCGTCGAGGTCTAGCCTTTACAGCGTCATTCCAGCACGCGGTTGATAAGGAACTCCCATGAATATTTTCGAAGCCCTTCGCGAAAGCCATGATCGCCAGCGCAGCTACGCCAAAACCCTGATCGAAACCAGCGGCGATACGCCGGAGCGGGTCGAAGCCTACAAACAGCTCAAGGCAGAGCTCCAGGCCCATGAAACTGCTGAAGAGCGCCATTTCTACATTCCGTTGATGGAGCTTGATGACGGTGTCGATCTGAGTCGCCATGCCATCGCTGAACACCATGAAATGGACGAGATGATGGAAGAGCTTGATGAGACCGAGATGTCCAGCCCGGCCTGGCTGGCCATCGCGAAAAAGCTTTCTGACAAGGTTCATCACCATCTCAAGGAAGAAGAGCAGAAGTTCTTCCAGATGGCCGGCAAGTTGCTCAACGAAAAACAGAAAGAACAACTCGCCGGGCAGTACGAAAAGGAGTTCAACGCACAGTTGCCATGAGTACTGAATGGCAGCTTTTGCAGCATTTGCGTGTAATCTTTTGACCACATCTCAGGTGGGCGTTGTCGCAGAAGGCTGTATATGCATCCAGTATTTGCGGTGTTTTTACGGTTCAAGGCTGCTGACTGCGACAAAACCGCCGATGGACAAAAAATCCGTCTCCGTTAGCTTGAAGGCCTCTCCTCGGAAAGGAGAGTTCTTAAATCAACGGAGTGAAAAACATGAATCAACCACAAGCACAAACCCAACTGCGACACGGTCGTGTCATATCCCCTGCAAGCCGCGGTGCGGTAGCGATCGAGCAAGGATTGCTCGGTGCCTGGCAGGTCAACGAAATGGAAGGCGGGAAGAACTTCCCGGCGCTGGCGGCGGGGCCATTTCCGGCGCCTTACCAGAGTGACTCGGACAGTGTCACGCCACCGGCCGATGGCCACATCCTCAGCGGCGGCAAGAGCGATGCCCGCGACTGTGTGAACTTCACCAATGATGAAATGAGCAAGAAACTCGCTCGTCCGTTCACCTGGCCGCTGCTCAATGTCACCCCGGGACAAACCCTCGAAATCAAATGGGAATACACCGCGCCGCACACCACCCGCGGCTACCGCTGGCTGATCACCAAGGATGGCTGGGACCCGAAACAACGCATCAGCCGCGCGCAACTGGAAGCGCAACCGTTCTTCGAGGACTTCTACACTCAGGTGCCTTATTACAGCTATCCGAATGAGCTGAAGGCCAAGGTCAATCACACGGTGAAACTACCGGCCAACAAGAAGGGCCATCACGTGATCGTGCTGATGTGGATCGTTGCCAACACCGGTAACGCCTTCTATCAGGCTTTCGACGTCGACTTCAAATAACGGCGATATGTCGTCAAACCCACACGTTCTGAAGGATTAGAACATGTCACAAATCGATTTCTCTTTAGTGCAAAGCGCGGCGAGCGATGCCGCTTCGCTGATGCCGAGCATTGCCGGTAAAAAGATCCTCATGGGCTTCTGGCACAACTGGCCTGCGGGTCCGAGCGATGGTTACCGCCAGGGTCGCTTCGCCAGCCTCTCGCTTGAGGAGGTGCCCAAGGAGTACAACGTGGTCGCGGTGGCCTTCATGAAGGGCAGCGGGATTCCGACCTTCAAGCCGTTCAACGTTTCCGATGCCGAGTTCCGCCGCCAGGTCGGCGTGCTCAACAGCCAGGGGCGAGCAGTGTTGATTTCCCTCGGCGGCGCCGATGCGCACATCGAATTGCGCAGTGGTCAGGAACAAGCGCTGGCCAATGAAATCATCCGTCTGGTGGAAACCTATGGTTTCGACGGGCTGGACATCGATCTTGAACAGAGCGCGATTGACTTCGCTGCCAACAAGACTGTTCTGCCAGTCGCACTGAAACTGGTCAAGGATCACTACGCAGGTCAGGGCAAGCACTTCATCATCAGCCTGGCCCCGGAGTTTCCATACCTGACCAGCACCGGCAAATATGTGAGTTACCTGCAGGCACTGGAAGGCTACTACGACTTCATCGCCCCGCAGTTCTACAACCAGGGCGGTGACGGAGTCTGGGTACCGGAAGCCAACAACGGCGCGGGTGCGTGGATTGCGCAGAACAACGATGCGCTGAAGGAGGATTTCCTCTTTTACCTGACTGAAAGTCTGGTGACCGGCACTCGCGGCTTCACGCGGATCCCGGCGGACAAGTTCGTGATCGGCCTGCCGGCCAACAACGATGCGGCGGCCACTGGTTATGTGATCGACAAAACCGTGGTCGGTAACGTCCTTAAACGCCTGGCGATCAAAGGGCTGCCGATCAAAGGCTTGATGACCTGGTCGGTGAATTGGGACAACGGCACCAGTAAGGATGGCTTGCCGTACAACTGGGAGTTCAGTCGGCGTTATGGGCCGTTGATTCATGGAGTGAGTTCCGCCGAGTCGGATGTCGATGACAAGCTTTCGCACATCGCTCGTTAGTTGCAAATAAAGAAGCCCGGTAGCGCTGCCGGGCTTTTTTTGTTTGCGCAATTATTCGACCATGGCGGCTTATTCAGGAAACAGGATCAAGCGTCATGTCCAACACAGCCGAGCGGGTCAACATCGTCGACACTCAGGTGTTGTCCCATGACTGGTATCTGCTGAAGAAAATCACTTTCGACTATCACCGCAACAATGGTGAGTGGCAGCGTCAGACTCGTGAAGTCTATGACCGAGGCAACGGTGCAGCGATTTTGTTGTTCAACCGTGAACAGCGCACGGTGGTACTGACCCGGCAGTTCCGCTTGCCGGTGTTCGTCAATGGCCATGACGGATTGCTGATCGAGGTGGCTGCCGGGTTGCTTGAAGGCGCTGCGCCGGAGCAACGGATTCGCGATGAAGCCGAAGAGGAAACCGGCTATCGCGTACACGACGTGAAGAAGGTGTTCGAGGCGTACATGAGTCCCGGTTCGGTGACCGAAAAGCTGCATTTTTTCATTGCCGAATACGACGCGGCAGCGAAGGTCAGCGACGGTGGTGGTCTGGAAGAGGAGACCGAAGAACTGGAAGTGCTGGAGTGGCGATTCGACGAAGCGTTGGCAGCGTTTCAGCGCGGTGAGATCTGCGACGCCAAGACCATCATGCTGCTGCAGTATGCGGCGATGAATAACCTGTTCGGCGCTTGATTCAGAACAGCGCGCCGGTTTTGCCAATTTGCGACCACTGCCCACCCTCCAGGGTCAGCAAGCGCTCTTTCGCCTCGAGTCCACCGGCAAACCCGGTCAACTTTCCGGACGCGCCGATCACCCGATGACACGGCGCGACAATGGAAATCGGGTTGCGTCCGTTCGCAGCACCCACCGCCCGCACGGCGCTGGGGCTGCCAATCTGCTCGGCAATCTGGCTGTAAGTGCGTGTCTCGCCAAATGGAATGGTCAGCAACGCCACCCAGACCTTTTTCTGAAAGTCGGTGCCAGCGAAATCCAGTTCCAGATCAAAACAGTCCCGCGTCCCGGAAAAATATTCTTCAAGTTGTCGAGCCGTTCGAATTAGGATCGGGTTGTCGTGTGCCTCGCTCATCGGTCCGAGGCGCACGCGGTTCGGTTTGTCGTTTTCCCAGAGGATGGCCGCCAGTCGTGAGCCGTTCGCGACCAGCTTCAGCTCGCCGACGGGCGAGGGCAGGGTGATGAACGTATAAGGCATGACGGCAGGTTCCTGATCAGGGCGGCAACAGTGCCCAGCATACTGCCTGATCGGGGAGGCGCAATACGCAAAGCCGACCATACTGCTTGGTGCTCTTGAAGCGTTCCTCCTCTGTTTTGCACAGACCCTGAAAACAACAAAAAAGAGATCGACTCATGAAGTACGAACCTTTGGCCAAATCGCTGATAGCGACCTCACTGGCACTCAGCTGTCTCATGGCTCACGCGGCGTCGGTGGCACCGGTTGCCGCGGAAAACGGCATGGTGGTCACCGCACAACATCTGGCCACGCATGTGGGTGTCGACGTATTGAAAAGTGGCGGTAACGCCGTCGATGCGGCGGTCGCCGTGGGTTACGCGCTGGCGGTGGTTTATCCCGCAGCCGGCAACCTCGGTGGTGGCGGTTTCATGACCATTCAATTGGCGGACGGACGCAAGACTTTCCTCGATTTCCGCGAAAAAGCGCCGTTGGCGGCGACTGCCAACATGTACCTCGACAAGGAAGGCAACGTCATTCCCGACTTGAGCACCCGTGGCCATTTGGCGGTGGGTGTGCCCGGCACGGTCTCTGGCATGGAACTGGCGCTGAGCAAATACGGGACCAAGCCGCGCAAGGAGATGATTGCCCCGGCGATCAAACTGGCGGAAGACGGTTTCGAACTGGAGCAGGGTGACGTCGAGCTGCTGGAATACGCCACCGATGTGTTCAAGAAGGACATGCGCGATTCCGGCTCGATTTTCCTGCACAACGGTGAGCCGATGCAGGTCGGGCAGAAACTGGTGCAGAAGGATCTCGGCAAAACTCTGCGGACCATTTCCGAAAAAGGCGCGGACGGCTTCTATAAAGGCTGGGTCGCCGACGCCATCGTCACCTCGAGTCAGGCCAACAAAGGCATCATCACCCAGGCCGACCTCGACAAATACAAGACCCGCGAACTGGCGCCAGTGGAGTGTGACTACCGTGGTTATCATGTGGTCTCGGCGCCACCGCCAAGCTCCGGCGGCGTGGTGATCTGCCAGATCATGAACATCCTCGAAGGCTATCCGATGAAGGATCTGGGCTTCCATTCGGCCCAGGGCATGCACTACCAGATCGAAGCGATGCGCCACGCCTATGTCGATCGCAACAGCTACCTCGGCGATCCGGATTTCGTCAAAAATCCGATCGAGCACCTGCTGGACAAGAACTACGCGACCAAACTGCGCGATGCTATCCAGCCGCAAAAGGCCGGCGTGTCGGCTGAGCTCAAGCCTGGTGTAGCGCCTCATGAAGGCAGCAACACCACCCACTATTCGATCGTCGACAAGTGGGGCAATGCGGTGTCGGTCACCTACACCCTCAACGACTGGTTCGGCGCGGGCGTGATGGCGAGCAAAACCGGGGTGATCCTCAACGACGAAATGGACGACTTCACCTCCAAAGTCGGCGTGCCGAACATGTACGGTCTGGTGCAGGGCGAAGCCAATGCCATTGCTCCGGGCAAGGCACCGTTGTCATCGATGAGCCCAACCATCGTCACCAAGGACGGCAAAGTGGTAATGGTGGTCGGTACTCCTGGCGGCAGCCGTATCATCACGGCGACGTTGCTGACCATGCTCAACGTCATTGACTACGGCATGGGCCTGCAGGAGGCGGTCGATGCGCCACGCTTCCATCAGCAGTGGATGCCGGAAGAAACCAATCTCGAAGACTTCGCCGCCAGCCCGGACACGAAGAAGATCCTCGAGAGCTGGGGCCACAAGTTCGCCGGCCCGCAGGACGCCAACCACATCGCCGCTATTCTGGTCGGTGCGCCGTCGTTGGGCGGTAAGCCTGTCGGCAAAAACCGCTTCTACGGCGCTAACGATCCACGCCGCAACACCGGCTTGTCACTGGGTTACTGAGGGGCGTAAAAAAGGGGGCGGGCTTACGTCCGCCCCTGTCTCAAGGACTGATCAAGGAAGGCTCATCATGACCACCGCATTACTGATCATCGACGTCCAGCGCGCTCTCTGCTCGGGCGAATACCAGTGCCATGACATTCACCGGGTGATCGACACCATCAACGGTCTCAGCACCCGCGCCCGCCAGGCAGGTGTGCCAGTGGTGCTGATTCAGCACGAAGAAAAGGACAGCCCGTTGGTCCAGGGTGCCGAAGGCTGGCAACTGGCCGAAGGGCTTGAGACATCGCCCAAAGACCTGCGCGTACGCAAAACCACCCCGGACTCGTTCTACCAGACTGACTTGCGCAAACTGCTGCCGAGTGAAGATTTCGAAAAACTGGTCATCTGCGGCCTGCAAACCGATTACTGCGTCAACGCCACCGTGCGTCAGGCCCATCAACTGGGTTATGACGTGGTGCTCGTTGCCGACGCCCATTCCACCGTCGACAACGGCAACATGAGCGCCGAAGACATCATCGCCGAACACAACAAGGATCTGGCGCATCTGACTGGTGCTACTGGCCGCATCGACGTCAAACCCGCCGCCGACATCACGTTCTGACAACCCACGCAAAACCTGTAGGAGTGAGCCTGCTCGCGATAGCAGTGTGTCAGTTGGCGCAGAATCGTCTGACTGGACGCTATCGCGAGCAGGCTCACTCCTACAGTGGGGATTTCCGCTGGCAGCACTGGCATACTGCGCGCCGTCCGAAGAATGGAATCTCTCGATGTTCGCGATCTCCCTGCGTCATGCCTTGGCGCTGATGTCCCTTGCGTTTGCCGCTGTCACCCAGGCCAGCAGTTTCGATTGCGCCACGGCCAACAGCAAAACTGAAAAAGCCATTTGTGGCGATCCGCAGATTTCGCTGTTCGACGAGAAGCTGGGCAAGCTGTGGCATTCGACATTGGCTAATGTCCCCGATGCCCAAGCCCTCAAGACTGACCAGCGGCAGTGGCTGAAAAATCGCAACGCCTGTGGTGAGCAGACGGCCTGTTTGCGCCGCCAGTACCTGATGCGCCTGACCGAACTTGAACACGCCACTCAGCCCTTCAGTTGGGACGCGACCTGGCAGCTTGTTCCGCCGGGGACTTCAACCTCGGCGACGGTGATAACCCAGCGCCGCGATGCTACGCACATCAGCATCGACATTACGGCAGCTGAGGGCGCCAACTCCGGTGATCTGGATGGCATCGCCACACTCAAGGACGGTAAGGCCGTTTATTCGGAAGACGAGTGCACCCTGTTGTTCACTCCCATCAACGGTGTGCTGGAAATTTCGCACGTGGGTGCAGGCGGATATTGCAGTGCCGGATTGGGCGTCTATTACACCGGCCGTTTTGTCGCCTCGCAGCAACCGCTGGCGCTGGATTACGACATGCTCAGCCTGGGCTTGGCTCAAACTCCGGATGAGAACCAGGCACTGCACACGTTGCTCAAGACTGATTATCAGACGCTGGTGGAAAAGTCCGGCTCGTTGATGACCGCTGAGCCTTCCGCTGATGTGCCGGGCAGTCAGGTCTGGGAGATGTGGATGCGCGGCCTCGGCGGTACCGGCGTCGTGATGCGGTCAACCGCTGGGCATTTCTGGGTGCTGCTGGTGACCTACGACAGTACCGGGCACTCGCATCTGCGCTATTACACCAACGCTGCGAAATGGAAAAAACGTCTACCCGACGCCTTGCACGACTGGAACGAGCGCATGAAAGATCATCTGGAACTCCCCGTAGACTTCATGCCCTGATCTGCGCAGCACTCCTCCATCACGTCGCAAACAAAACCCCACGAATCTTGCCCACCCGCGGCGCCATCACCACGCCCTCCAGCACCATGCGCGTGATCGTCTGCGCCGCCGTTTGATAATCCTCATCCTGCGGCACTTCGCGCCCCATGATCCGGCCCATCTGCCAGCCAATATTGGTGTACGTGCGCGTCGCCGACCAGATGAACAGCATCAAATGCTCAGGATCCACCGGCGCCAGCAAACCGCGTTCTATCCAACTGCGCAAACATTCAACGTTGCGCCGTGCTTCGGCCTGCAACAGATCGCGGCATTCGTCCGGCAACTGTCGACCGCCGAGCAGCAACTCGCCACTGAACACCTTGGCAATCGCCGGATGCTCGCGGGCAATACGAATCCGCGCGGCAACGTAAGCACGCAGCCCCGTCAGCGGATCATCGCTTTCACGCAGCACTGCCGAGGCTTCCAGCAGCGGTTCGACAAAACCCAGCAGCACTTTGCCGTAGAGGTTTTCCTTGGTCTGGAAGTAGTAATACAGATTGGCCTTGGGCACGCCGGCACGCGCCGCGATATCGCGGGTCTGGGTGGCGTCGAAGCCGTTGGCGGCAAATTCTTCGCTGGCGGCGGCGAGGATCAATTGCTCGTTGCGGACGCGGATGGCGCTCATGGACACACAGGTTGGCTGGATGGCATGGAAAGGTTCTGGCGATTTCGGTTTCGCAATATACAAAACTATACAGCGATGAGGCCAGCACACTTGAAGGGCAGCGCTATGCTGTTTCGATCATTGATTGGAAATGGAGTGAAGACATGACCCTTCAGGCAATGCGGGCCGACTCGACACACCTCGATGCGGTGGCGCAGTTATTCGACGCTTATCGCGGGTTCTACCAGCAACCGTCGAACCTTGAGCAATCGCGTACCTTCATCGCCGAGCGCATGGCCGGCGATGAATCAGCGATTTTTCTCGCGCAGGATGAACACGGCGAAGCGCTGGGTTTCGTGCAGTTGTATCCGACGTTCTCGTCCATCGATGCGCACCGTACCTGGCTGCTCAGCGATCTGTTCACCGCACCCGCCGCCCGTGGGCGCGGGGTTGGCCGACTGTTGATGAACATTGCGCGGGATTTTGCAATGGAGACCGGCGCCAAAGGACTGATGCTCGAAACCGCAACCGACAACTTCACCGCGCAGGGGCTGTATGAATCATTGGGTTATGTCCGCGATACGGGTTACTACACCTATTTGCTCGACTTGCGTCAGGGCTGAACGGCCGCCATCAGCATTTGCTCGATCTGCGCCAATTCCCAGGTACTGAGCAAACTCACCGGATCGGTGCCGTAACGCTGCCAGCTCTCCAGCGCACCTTCTTGCCCATCGTCGCTGCGGGCAAATTCACAGTGGTGTAACCGCCCACCTTCAACATCCAGCAGCAGGCGCCAGCCCTCGATATCGACCGCGACTAGTCCGGCTGCGGTGGGCACATCGCAGATGTTGAAAGCGAGCACACCCAGCGCCGCTTCACGCAAACGCTGGCACACCTGGCGGGCGCTTAGAAATGCAGACATGTTCAACTCAACGGTTACAGGAGCGCGTCAGCATAAAGCCCGAACCCACAAGTGTCAGCGTTCACTGGCCCGATCCGCGACAATTCCGTAACATCCGCAACCCTCTTTTTCCCGAACACTTGCAGCCGCGCTCAGTGGCTGCTCGATAGGTAAGCCATGAAACCGATTCGTCTGCGCGCCGATGTCCTGGCCGGACTCACCACCTCGTTTGCCCTGTTGCCCGAATGCATTGCGTTCGCGCTGGTGGCGCACCTCAATCCACTGATGGGTCTGTATGGCGCCTTCATCATTTGTACATTGACGGCGTTGTTCGGCGGCCGGCCGGGCATGGTCTCCGGCGCGGCGGGTTCGATGGTCGTGGTCATCGTCGCGCTGGTGGTGCAACACGGCGTGCAGTATTTGCTGGCGACGGTGTTGCTTGGCGGTTTGATCATGATGGCGTTCGGGCTGCTGCGCCTGGGCAAACTGGTGCGCATGGTGCCGCATCCGGTGATGCTCGGTTTCGTCAACGGGCTGGCGATCATCATTGCGCTGGCGCAGCTGGAGCATTTCAAAAGCGGTGAGGAATGGCTCAGCGGTACGCCGCTGTACCTGATGACCGGGCTGGTGGCGCTGACCATGGCCATCGTTTACCTCTTGCCGCGTCTGACAAAAGCGGTGCCACCGGCGCTGGTGGCGATCCTCGGCGTCGGCCTGTTGGTCTACCTGTTCGGCCTGCCGACCCGCACCCTTGGCGACATGGCGCACATCGCCGGTGGCTTGCCGACTTTCGCTTTGCCGGACATCCCGTGGAATTTCGAAACCCTGCGCACCATTGCGCCTTACGCGATTTTGATGGCGCTGGTCGGTTTGCTGGAAACCCTGCTGACGTTGAACCTCACCGATGAAATCACTGAAACCCGTGGTTATCCGGATCGTGAGTGCGTAGCGCTTGGTGCGGCGAATATGGTCTCGGGTGCGTTCGGCGGTATGGGCGGTTGCGCGATGATCGGTCAGACGGTGATCAATCTTAGCTCCGGTGGGCGCGGGCGTTTGTCCGGTGTGGTCGCGGGCGTGCTGATTCTTTTGTTCATTCTGTTTCTGTCGCCGCTGATCGAGCGTATTCCGCTGGCGGCGCTGGTGGGTGTGATGTTTGTGGTGTCGCAGCAGACTTTTGCCTGGGCGTCGTTGCGGGTGGTGAACAAAGTGCCGCTTAACGATGTGCTGGTGATCATTGCTGTGACCACTATTACGGTGTTCACTGATCTGGCCACTGCGGTGCTGTGCGGCATCATTATCGCTGCGCTTAACTTTGCCTGGCAGCAGGCCCGCGAGTTGTACGCTGATGAGCATCTGGAGGCTGACGGCAGCAAGCTTTATCGTTTGCATGGCACGTTGTTTTTTGCCTCGACTGCGCCGTTTCTTAATCAGTTCGATCCGGCTAATGATCCGGCTCGGGTGACTTTGGATTGTCGGCATTTGAGTTTTGTTGATTATTCGGCGATTGCGGCGTTGAAGACTTTGCGCGAGCGTTATGCGAAGGCGGGGAAGCATTTGCAGGTGTTTCATTTGTCTGAGCGGTGCAAGAAATTGCTGAAGCGGGCGGGGGAGGAGCATCACTGATTATCTGGTTGACTGGGTATATATCCGTTGCTGCGGTCACGGCGGCTTAGGGTTTCGCCCTTACGGCGACTCACTTTTTTTACAAACGCCTAAAAAAAGTAAGCAAAAAAACGCTTGCTCCTACGTGCGGCCCGCTCGCTGGGGCTCGGGGTTCCTTCGC
>NZ_JBSVXS010000076.1:0-27389 GCF_054070155.1 Pseudomonas sp. SDT291_1_S447 | reverse complement strand
TACAGGATGTACGCCGTCCCGATGTAGGAGCTGCCGAAGGCTGCGATCTTTTGCTTTTCAGGTGAATTCGAAGGTGTCGGCATCCAGATTCGCCGGAAAACGCTCGCGATATGCCGCCAGTGGCGCGGCTTCCAGCACGACCTTGAACACGCCATCGGCCTCCCCCGCCGCCAGCAAGGTTTCACCCTGGAAATCCAGTACCTGGCTGTCGCCGGTGTAAGCGAAACCCTTGCCGTCGGTGCCAACACGATTCACCGCCGCCACATAACAAAGGTTTTCGATGGCACGCGCCGGCAACAGGCGATTCCAGTGCAAACGCCGCGCACCCGGCCAATTGGCGGTGTACAGCAGCAGATCGGTGTCCTGCGCATCGCGACTCCACACAGGGAAACGCAGGTCGTAACAAATCAGCGGGCGGATCCGCCAGCCCTTGAGTTCGAACTGCACCTGGCGTTCGCCGGGGGTGTAGTGGTTGTGCTCACCCGCCATGCGGAACAGGTGACGCTTGTCGTAATGCAAGACTTCGCCGTCCGGCCGCGCCCACAACAGGCGATTACGATGGCTACCGTCAGACGCCTGAATAATCACACTGCCGGTGATCACGGCATCGAGCTTTGCCGCCTGAACCCGCAGCCACTTGCTGGTCGGGCCGTTCTCGGCTTCGGCAAGGGTTTCGGACTCCATGGAAAATCCGGTGGTGAACATTTCCGGCAGGATGATCAGATCCGCCCCGCGCGCCTGCTCCAGCAACACCTCGAAATGCTCAAGGTTGGCCTGGCGGTCATGCCAGGCCAGGCTGGTCTGGATCAGCGCCAGGTTGAGATCGGGTAACGCACTCAGATCACGCATAGTTTTGCCGCCGCTTCACGCAGCGTCTCCTCGCGTTTGGCAAAACACAGGCGCACCAGGCGCTGGCCTTGCGGTGGGTTCTGGTAGAACACCGACACCGGGATACTCGCCACGCCGTGTTCGCGGGTCATCCACATGGCCATCTCGACATCGTTCAGGTCGGGACGAATCTGCGAGTAATCGACCAGTTGGAAATAGGTGCCGGTGACTCGGGTGAAACTGAAGCGCGACGGCGCCAGCAGATCGCAGAACAGATCGCGTTTGGCCTGATAGAAGCCCGGCAACTCTTCGACATGTTCCGGGTGCTCGGCCATGTAATCGGCCAGCGCGTATTGCAACGGCGTGACGCCGCAGAAGCTGACGTACTGGTGAACCTTGCGCAGCTCCGCGGTCAGTACTGGCGGTGCAACGACGTAGCCGGTCTTCCAGCCAGTGACGTGATAGGTCTTGCCGAACGAGCTGACCACAAAGGCGCGCTGATACAGCTCTTCATGGGCGAGCACGCTGACGTGCGGCACGCCGTCGAATACCAGGTGTTCGTAGACTTCGTCGCTGATCAGGTAGATGTCGCGATCACGGATCAGCGCAGCCAGTTGATCCAGCTCCGCACGGCTGATCAGTGCGCCGCTCGGGTTATGTGGCGTGTTGATGACGATCATTTTCGTGCGCGGGCTCAGGGCCGCCGCGAGTTTGTCGAAATCGATGGAGAAGTCGTCCGGGTTCAGTTGCACATGCACGCAACGACCACCCGCCAACTCCGTGGCCGGCTCGTAGCTGTCGTAGCACGGATCGAACACGATGACTTCATCGCCGCTGTGGATAACCGCCTGAATCGCACAGAAGATCGCCTGGGTAGCGCCCGGCGTCACGGTCACTTCGCTGTCGGCATTGACCTGCACGCCATAGCTGCGAGCGATTTTCGCTGCAATCTGTTCGCGCAGTGCCGGCAGCCCGGTCATCGGCGAATACTGGTTGTGGCCACTGGCAATGTGCCGACCGACCGCATCGCGCAACGACTGCGGGCCGTCAAAATCAGGAAAACCCTGGGACAGGTTGATCGCGCCGGTTTGCGCCGCGAGCTGAGACATCTGCGTGAAAATAGTGATGCCGACATTCGGCAGCTTACTGGTGATCATCGGGGGTTCCCTGCTCAACACCCGGCTCTGACGACGGCGCGGGAGAGCCCGAGGATAGCCCATCCGGCGCCCATAAAAAAAGGGCGCCGGATGGCACCCTTCTCTCATATTGATCGTTCCCACGCTCTGCGTGGGAATGCAGCCTTGGACGCTCTGCGTCCGCCGCTTTGTGACGCAGAGCGTCACGGGATACATTCCCACGCGGAGCATGGGAACGATCAGCGACCTGCGACCTTATTTCTTGTCGCGGCGCTTCTTGTCGGCTTTCTTGTGGTGCGACATCAAGCGACGCTTCTTGTTGACCTGGCGGTCGGTCAGCGTGGTCTTGTTGCCTTCGTACGGGTTCTCGCCGCCCTTGAACTCGATGCGGATCGGCGTACCGACCAGCTTCAGCACACGGCGGTAAGTGTTCTCCAGATAGCGCACGTACGACTTCGGCACTTTCTCGATCTGGTTACCGTGGATCACGATGATCGGCGGGTTGGCACCACCCAAGTGGGCATAACGCAGCTTGATCCGGCGGTTGTTGACCATCGGTGGCGCGTGCTCGCCAACCGCGTCTTCCAGAATCTGGGTCAGACGGTTGGTCGGCCAGCGGGTGACCGCCGACTTGAACGAGTTCTGTACGGATGCGTAGAGGTTGCCCACGCCAGTGCCGTGCAGGGCCGAGATGAAGTGAATGTCGGCGTAATCAACGAAGAACAGACGACGTTGCAGCTCGACTTTCACATAGTCGCGCTCGCTCGGCGTCATGCCG
This sequence comes from Pseudomonas sp. SDT291_1_S447, assembly GCF_054070155.1. NCBI lineage: Bacteria > Pseudomonadati > Pseudomonadota > Gammaproteobacteria > Pseudomonadales > Pseudomonadaceae > Pseudomonas > Pseudomonas sp. SDT291_1_S447. Next base: position 24,647 of record NZ_JBSVXS010000076.1, on the reverse strand, counting down.
TCCCACTTGTTGATCGCGATGACCAGCGCACGACCCGACTCAATGGCAAAGCCCAGCAGGTTGAGGTCGTGATCGACCACGCCTTCGCGCGCATCCATCACGAAGATCACCACGTTGGCGTCTTTGATCGCCTGCAGGGTTTTCACCACGGAGAATTTTTCGACTTCTTCGTGGATCTTGCCGCGCTTGCGCACACCGGCGGTGTCGATCAGCGTGTACTTCTCTTCATTGCGTTCGAACGGGATGTAGATACTGTCGCGCGTGGTGCCTGGCTGGTCATAGACGATTACCCGGTCTTCACCGAGCATGCGGTTGACCAGGGTCGACTTGCCCACGTTCGGACGGCCGATGATGGCGATCTTGATCCCGTCTTTTTCGCTTGGGCCAGGAATGCGCTTGGCTTCCTCGCCTTCGGCAACGATCTCTTCTTCGCCGTCTTCAGGCTCTTCTGCGTCTTTCGGGAAATCACCGAGGGCGATTTCCAGCATCTGGGTGATGCCACGGCCGTGGGCACCGGCGATCGGGATCGCGTGACCCATACCCAACGGAGCGAACTCAGCGCGGGCCATTTCCGGGTCGATGTTGTCGACCTTGTTGGCGACCACGTAGGAACGCTTGTTACGTTTGCGCAGGTGCTCGGCGATCATCTGGTCGGCGGCGGTGAAACCGGCCTTGGCATCTACCAGGAACAGCACAACATCTGCTTCTTCAATGGCCAGCAGCGACTGCTCGGCCATTTTTTCGTCCATACCATGCTCGTCACCGGAGATACCACCGGTGTCGACCAGAATGTAGGAACGCCCTTGCCACTTGGCCTCACCGTACTGGCGATCACGGGTCAGACCGGACAAGTCGCCGACGATGGCGTCACGAGTCCTGGTCAGGCGGTTGAACAAGGTGGACTTGCCGACGTTCGGTCGGCCCACCAGGGCGATTACGGGAACCATGCGGCTCTCCACTTCGTTATTTCAGAAAATACAAAAGCCGCTGCGAGGCAGCGGCTGGTGCTCGGGGCAACGACTGTTAGCGCTGCAAGCCCCATGAATCCGGGGCCGCCTGGGGGTTTAACCCCAAGCATAGTTGTTACTTGATGGTCAGGGCTTCCAGTTTGCCGCTGTTGCCATATACATAAATCGTGTCACCCACCACCAGCGGACGGGCACGCAGGCCGTCGCTGTCGATGCGCTCACGGCCGACGAAACGACCGTCAACCTGGCTCAACAGGTGCAGATAACCTTCCAGGTCACCCACTGCAACATAGCTGGAGAACACTTCCGGAGCCGACAGTTGACGGCGGGCCAGCGAGTCGTTGCTCCACAATGCTGTGGTGGAACGCTCGTCGACGCCTTCAACGGTGCCCGAAGACAGGCTCACGTAAACGCTGCCGAAACCCTGAGCAATACCAGCGTAGCTCGACGCATCGCGCTGCCAGAGTTGACGACCGCTTTCCAGGTCCAGTGCCGCTACGCGACCCTGATAGCTGGCAACGTACAGCGTACCGCCGGATAGCAGCAGACCGCCGTCGATGTCGACCACGCGCTCCAGTTCCGAACGACCCTGTGGAATCGCGATCCGTTGTTCCCAGACCGGCACGCCGTTGGAAATGTCCAGAGCGACCACTTTACCGGTCGACAGGCCAGCCACCGCGAGGCGGTTGGTCACCAGCGGTGCACTGGTGCCACGCAGGGTCAGTACGGCCGGCGTGCTGTCATACACCCAGCGCTGGGTACCGGTCGATGCATCCAGACCGATCAGACGATCGTCCTGAGTCTGCACCACCACGACGTCACCGTTGTTGGCCGGTGGCGCGAGGACTTCGCTGTTGACGCGGGCACGCCACTTCTCTTCACCGTTGCTGGTGTCCAGAGCAACCACTTCACCGCGCAAAGTACCGATCAGAACCAGACCGTAACCCACGCCGACAGCGCCGGAGACGGGCAGCTCAAGATCCTGCTTCCACTTCACGTCGCCGTTGCCGCGATCCATGGCCATCACCACGCCGGTTACATCAGCGGCGTAGATGGTGTCACCGTCGATCGCCGGCACCAGCATGTTGTAGGTTTCGCCCTGACCGTCACCGATCGAACGACTCCACTGCTTTTGCAGAACCACTTCTTCTTTGAAGTCGGTCAGTTCAGCCGGTGGCAATTCTTTCTTGCTGTTGCTGCTGCAACCCGCGGCCAGAAGGGCCAGAGCCAGCAATGCTGCATGCTTCCAACGGATCACGTCACGCATCCCCTTTGGCCAGGTCGTCGAGCTTGATTTGAAGGCCACCGACCGCCGCTTCATCCGACAGTGCCGCCTTGGCTTTTTGATACGCCTTGTTCGCGTCATCGGTACGGCCCAGCTGCACCAGCAGGTCGCCCTTGAGTTCTTCGCGAGTGGCCAGGAACGCTTTGTCGGCATCGCCGTCGAGCAGTTTCAGGCCGTCTTCGGCCTTGTTCTGCGCGCCGAGTACCTGCGCCAGACGCTGACGGGCGATCTCGCCCAGCGCCGGATTGGCCGGTTTGTCGACGATGGCTTTCAGTTCGGTCGCGGCGTCATCCAGCTTGCCGCTGTCGACCGCCACTTTGGCGACGAACAGGCTGCCGTACTGCGCGTAGGCAGAACCGCCGAATTCGCTGTTGAGCTTGCCGGCCAGATCCGCAACGCGGGCAGCATCAGGCTTGCCGTCAGGCGTCAGCGTGGTTTCCAGCAATTGCTGATAGAGCACCGAGGCGCCTTGCGACTGGTTGCTCTGATACTTGTGATAAGCCTGCCAGCCGAACACGATGACCAGCGCCAACAGGCCGCCAGTGACCAGAGGTTTGCCGTTGCGTGTCCACCAGTCCTTCAAATCCGCCAACTGTTCGTCTTCGGTACTCGACACCCCAATACTCCTTAATCGCTAAATCGGCTGTTTGGACAGCTTCAACCCTGCACGACGCAGGTGGCCAGGTGAGCGGCGAGCGCATCCCAGGCAATGCTTTGTTGTTCGCCCTGGCCACGCAGGGGTTTGAAACCTACCACTTGCTGGGCCATTTCGTCGTCACCCAGAATCAATGCGTACAACGCACCGCTCTTGTCGGCTTTCTTGAACTGGCTTTTGAAGCTGCCGGCGCCGGCATTGACTTGCAGACGCAGGTTTGGAAGTTGATCACGAACACGCTCAGCCAGGGCCAGACCGGCCAGCTCGGCTTCTTCACCGAAGGCACAGAGGTAGACGTCGACCTGACGGGAGATTTCTTCCGGGATCTGCTCCAGGGTTTCCAGCATCAGCACCAGACGTTCGATGCCCATGGCGAAACCTACGCCGGTGGTCGGCTTGCCGCCCATCTGCTCGACCAGACCGTCGTAACGACCGCCCGCGCAAACAGTGCCCTGAGCGCCGAGCTTGTCGGTGACCCATTCGAAAACGGTTTTGCTGTAGTAATCGAGGCCGCGAACCAGCTTCGGGTTGAGCACGTAAGGAATGCCGACGGCATCCAGACGCGCTTTCAAACCTTCGAAGTGCGCACGCGACTCGTCATCGAGGTAGTCGGCCATCTTCGGCGCATCGACCAGCACCGCTTGAGTGTCGGCATTTTTCGTGTCGAGCACGCGCAGCGGGTTGGTTTTCAGGCGACGCTGGCTGTCTTCGTCGAGCTTGTCGTAGTGCGCCGAGAGGTACTCGACCAGCGCTTCACGATAGCGACCACGGGACTCGCTGGTACCGAGGCTGTTGAGTTCGAGCTTGACCGCATCACGAATGCCCAGCTCGCCCCACAGGCGCCAGGTCATGGTGATCAGCTCGGCGTCGATGTCCGGACCGTCGAGGTTGAAGACTTCCAGACCGATCTGGTGGAACTGGCGATAACGGCCTTTCTGCGGACGCTCGTGGCGGAACATCGGGCCGATGTACCAGAGTTTCTGCACCTGGCCACCGCCGGTGATGCCGTGCTCAAGCACTGCACGCACGCACGCCGCGGTGCCTTCCGGACGCAGGGTCAGGGAGTCACCGTTGCGGTCTTCGAAGGTGTACATCTCTTTTTCGACGATGTCGGTCACTTCACCGATCGAGCGCTTGAACAGCTCGGTGAACTCGACGATCGGCATGCGGATCTGCTTGTAACCGTAGTTATCCAGCAGACGCGCAACAGTGCCCTCGAAATAACGCCACAACGGGGTCTGTTCGGGCAGGATGTCGTTCATGCCACGAATGGCTTGCAATGACTTGCTCACTTTAAATCCTTAAATTCGTTCGGCGCTTCAGTCAGGCTCAGCCGCGCGCAATTACGGCAGCGTCAGCTTCGACCTTTTCGGCCGCTTTCTGGCGGATCAGCTTTTCCAGCTCGTCCACCAGATTGTCATTCGTCAGTTTCTGCGCCGGCTTGCCGTCGATGTAAATCAGGTTTGGCGTGCCGCCGGTCAAGCCGATATGGGCTTCCTTGGCTTCGCCGGGGCCGTTGACCACACAACCGATCACCGCGACATCCAGCGGCACCAGCAGGTCTTCAAGGCGCCCTTCCAGCTCGTTCATGGTTTTCACCACATCGAAGTTCTGCCGCGAGCAGCTCGGGCAGGCGATGAAGTTGATGCCACGGGAACGCAGATGCAAAGACTTGAGAATGTCGTAACCGACCTTCACTTCCTCGACCGGGTCGGCCGCCAGCGAGATGCGGATAGTATCGCCAATCCCCTCGGCGAGCAGCATACCTAGGCCCACGGCGGATTTCACTGTGCCCGAACGCAATCCACCGGCTTCGGTGATGCCCAGGTGAAGTGGCTGAACGATTTCTTTCGCCAGCAAGCGGTAGGCTTCGACGGCCATGAACACGTCGGAGGCCTTCACGCTGACCTTGAAATCCTGGAAGTTCAGGCGCTCAAGGTGCTCAACGTGGCGCAGAGCGGACTCGACCAGTGCAGCCGGGGTCGGCTCGCCGTATTTCTTTTGCAGGTCTTTTTCCAGCGAACCGGCGTTGACGCCGATGCGGATCGGAATGCCGCGATCACGCGCTGCATCGACCACCGCACGAACACGGTCTTCGCGACCGATGTTGCCCGGGTTGATACGCAGGCAGTCAACGCCCAGTTCGGCCACGCGCAGAGCGATCTTGTAGTCGAAGTGGATGTCGGCAACCAGCGGCACCTTGACCAATTGCTTGATCTTGCCGAACGCCTCGGCGGCGTCCATGTCCGGCACCGAAACGCGGACGATATCGACGCCAGCGGCTTCCAGACGATTGATTTGCGCAACGGTGGCGGCGACGTCATTGGTGTCGCTGTTGGTCATGCTCTGCACAGCGATCGGCGCATCACCGCCCACCGGTACGTTGCCGACCCAGATCTTGCGCGAAACGCGACGTTTGATTGGAGATTCGCCGTGCATGACTTATTGACCCAACTTCAGGCGAGCAGTCTCGCCACTGGTGAACGGAGCGATATCGACCGGTTGGCCGTTGTAGCTGACCTGTGCGGCACGAGCTACGCCCAGACGTACGTTAAGCGGCGGCTTGCCGGAAACGGTGACGCTGTCGCCTTTATGCTTCAGACCACTGAAAATCACTTTGCCACGGCCATCGGTCACTTGTGCCCAGCAATCGGCGCTGAACTGCAGTTGTACCTGACCGTCGCCAGCCACCGGAGCGGCCGCTTCTGCGGTTGGCGCGGCAGTAGCAGGAGCAACCGGCGCAGTGGTGGTCGGTGCTGGAGTCGCGGGAACGTTTGGTGCCGGGGTTGCCGGGGTAGCGACAACCGGTGCTGGCGTATGAGCAGGGGCGGTCGTCGGCGCAACCGGTGCGGCCGGAGTGGCCGGAGTGGCCGGAGTGGTTGCCGGGGTGGTAGCTTCGGCACCGGTCGATTCAGCGGTGGTTTCAGACTGAGGCAGCGCCAGCGCTGTGGAAGTATCGGCCTGATTCTCTTCGACAGCCTGGTCTTCCGGCTCGTCGATCGGGTGAATCTGGGTGGTACCGTCAGCACCTTCGACTTCAACGTGCTCAGGCGCCAGAGACGTCAGGTCCTTGGTGCGCTGCGAAGTCTGATCCTGCCACCAGACGAAACCGCCGCCGATGACCGCGATCAGCAACAGCAGGCTGACAATACGCAAAATGGTGTGGGAAACCCGCACCGGCTCTTCGATACGACCAAGGGCGTGAACATTGCTGCCCTGGGAGTCGGTGCCGGTGGACTGGTCGAATTGCTGAACCAGCACGGTCTGGTCCATGCCGAGCAATTTGGCATAGGCGCGAATGTAACCGCGAGCGAAGGTATGCCCCGGCAGCTTGTCGAAAGCGCCGGCTTCAAGATTGCTCAGGGAAGTCACGGTGAGGTTGAGCTTGAGGGCCACTTCGGCCAGCGACCAGCCATTGCTTTCGCGGGCCTGGCGCAGGGTCTCACCGGGGTTAACGCGATTCGCTGCTACAACTTCGGGATGCGCCGCTTTCATCATTGCTCCGACAGGTATTGCTGATATTCCGGCGTACCGGGATAGAGTCGTTTTAATTGCAGGCCATAACTGGCGGCCTTGTCGCGATCTTCAAACACTTTTGCCAGCCGAACGCCGAGCAATAGACTACGTGCATTTTGTTCGGTCAGCAGGCTGAAACGGTCGTAATAGTCACGCGCGGGCACATAATGCCTGTCTTCGAAGGACAACTCAGCCATTTCCAGCAATGCGCGTGGTTGTTGGCGGTTCAAACGCAGTGCCTTTTCCAGCTGCTGCTGCGCCAGATCACGCTGACCGAGCTTCGCCGCCGTCATGCCGAGGTTCTCGAACACACGCGAACGCTCAGGATACAGGGTATCGGCAGCAGCCTGTTCAAAACGCTCGTAGGCTTCTTTATAACGCTGTTGTTCGTAGAGAAAACTGCCGTAGTTGTTGAGGATGCGCGCATCGGCGGGACGGGAGGACAAAGCCTTGCGGAAGTGTTCGTCGGCCAGCTCAGGCTCCATTTCGGACTGAAACACCAAGCCGAGGGCAGCGTTGGCGTCAGGATCGGAACCGTCGATTTCCAGCGCCTTCTTCAGCGGCACCTTGGCCCGCTCGCTCATGCCTTGCTGCAAGTACCCCAGCCCCAACTGCACATAGGCAGCCCGCGCTTCATCGCGGCCCTTGCTGGTCTTCATCGGGTTGTAGTCACCCGACAGGACACAACCAGCACACAGGCTGGCCCACAGCAACAGCAGCGCAAAGCGCAGGGACATAGAGATCCTCTCTTAGTTAGTGTTCGCGGCGTTCTGTGCCAGATCGCTGTCGGCGCTCAACTCGCGCACGGCGATGTAACGTTCGCTGCGACGGGTGCGATCCAGCACCTGCCCTACCAGTTGACCACATGCGGCGTCGATGTCTTCACCACGGGTGGTGCGGACAGTGACGTTGAAACCGGCCTGATGCAACTGATCCTGGAACCGACGGATCGCGTTGTTGCTCGGACGCTCGTACCCGGAGTGCGGGAACGGGTTGAACGGAATCAGGTTGATCTTGCACGGAATGTTCTTCAGCAACTCGATCATCTCAACGGCGTGTTCAACCTTGTCGTTGATGTCCTTGAGCAAGGTGTACTCGATGGTCAGCACACGTTTCTCGCCAAGGGCGGACATGTAGCGCTGGCACGACTCGAGCAGCATCTTAAGCGGATATTTCTTGTTGATCGGCACCAATTGGTTACGCAATGCGTCATTCGGTGCGTGCAGGGACAACGCCAGGGACACGTCGATGTGCTTGGCCAGCTCATCGATCATCGGCACCACACCCGAGGTGGACAGGGTCACGCGGCGCTTGGAGATCCCGTAGCCGAGGTCATCCATCATCAGATGCATGGCGGCGACGACGTTGTCGAAGTTCAGCAATGGCTCACCCATGCCCATCATCACCACGTTGGTGATGGCACGGTCGACGGTTGCCGGGACACTGCCGAAAGATTTGTTGGCAATCCACACCTGACCGATGACTTCGGCGGCGGTGAGGTTGCTATTGAAGCCTTGCTTGCCGGTGGAGCAGAAACTGCAATCCAGGGCACAGCCTGCCTGGGACGAAACGCACAGAGTGCCGCGTTTGCCCTGGGGAATGTACACGGTCTCGACGCAGCTGCCGGACGCCACGCGCACCACCCACTTACGGGTGCCGTCGCTGGAGATGTCCTCGCTGACCACTTCCGGACCACGGACCTCAGCAATAGCCTTGAGCTTGTCGCGCAAGGCCTTGCTGACGTTCGTCATGGCGTCGAAATCATCGACACCAAAGTGGTGAATCCATTTCATTACCTGACCGGCACGGAAACGCTTCTCCCCGATTGAGTCGAAGAATTTTTCCATTTCCTGTTGAGTCAGACCCAGCAGGTTGGTTTTTACAGTCGATGTAGTCATGGATTCACCTTCACTCTTAAGCCAATGCTTAGCGAGTGGTTACTTCAGTAGCTGCGAAGAAGTACGAGATTTCACGAGCAGCTGCGGCTTCGGAGTCCGAACCGTGAACAGCGTTGGCGTCGATGGAATCAGCGAAGTCAGCGCGGATGGTGCCGGCAGCAGCTTCTTTAGGGTTGGTAGCGCCCATCAGCTCACGGTTCAGAGCGATAGCGTTTTCGCCTTCCAGAACCTGAACAACAACAGGACCGGAGATCATGAAAGCAACCAGGTCGCCGAAGAAACCACGAGCGCTGTGCTCAGCGTAGAAGCCTTCAGCTTCAGCTTTGGACAGTTGCTTCAGTTTCGAAGCTACAACGCGCAGGCCGGCTTTTTCGAAACGAGTGGTGATTTCGCCGATGACGTTTTTTGCAACAGCGTCAGGCTTGATGATGGAGAAAGTGCGTTGAACAGCCATGGTGTAACTCCAGAAACGGTAATTTGCGAAAAATTAAACCCGCGAATTATACGCGGGTTCTTGGGTATTGCCTAACCTGCGAGGACGATCAGTCCAATTCATCATTCCAGAGCTGCTGAACTGCTTCCAACACCTTCTCGCCGACCCGGCCAGAGTTAGCGTCGAAGTCAGGCAGCTCTTTGATCCACTGCTGCAACTCGACGAAATTGACAGAATACGGATCTACACCCGGCTTGGCCTCGGCCAGTTCTTCTGCAATACGTTGAACATCATTCCAACCGTAGCTCATGACAGTCTTACCAGTCAGTGCGGCGCTTCGGCCGCATGGTTAAGCGAATATTTCGGAATCTCGACGGTGATGTCTTCTTCACCAACGATAGCCTGACAAGCCAGACGCGATTGCGCTTCCAGACCCCAGGCGCGATCGAGGAAGTCTTCTTCCAGTTCGTCAGCCTCTTCCATCGAGTCGAAACCCTCGCGGATGATGCAGTGGCAGGTGGTGCAAGCGCAGACGCCGCCGCAGGCGCTTTCCATCTCGATGTGGTGTTCGTGGGCCAGTTCGAGAATCGATGTGCCGGGCGCAGCCTCGACCACCATGCCTTCAGGGCAGAACTTCTCGTGGGGCAGAAAAATGACCTGCGGCATCAGATATCCTCGATTTCATTCAGATTGCGCCCCGACAGAGCGGCTTTCACCGTCAGATCCATGCGGCGGGCAGCAAAAGCATCGGTCACTTGCGACAGACGCTTGGTCTGCTGCTCGATGGCGTAACCATCGGTACCTTTCATCAGTTCGGCCAGTTCCTGCAGTTGCAGGTCGATAACCATGCGCTCTTCGGCGTCGAGCAAACGCTCGCCATCGGCTTCCAGAGCGCCCTGCACCGCTTCGATCAGACGCTGAGCATCGACTTGCTGCTCGCGCAGAACGCGGGCGACCTTGTCGTCATTGGCGTGTTGAAACGAATCTTTCAGCATCTTGGCAATTTCGCCGTCGGTCAGACCGTAGGACGGCTTGACCTGAATGCTCGCCTCAACGCCCGAACCCAATTCACGGGCGGCAACGCTGAGCAGACCGTCGGCATCGACCTGGAAGGTCACGCGAATTTTCGCTGCACCGGCGACCATCGCTGGAATCCCGCGCAATTCGAAGCGCGCCAGGGAGCGGCAGTCGCTGATCAGCTCGCGCTCACCTTGCAGCACGTGGATCGCCATGGCTGACTGGCCATCTTTATAAGTGGTGAAATCTTGCGCACGTGCGACGGGGATGGTGGTATTGCGCGGAATCACCTTCTCCATCAACCCGCCCATGGTTTCCAGCCCCAGGGACAGCGGAATCACGTCGAGCAGCAGCAGTTCGCCGCCATCACGCTTGTTGCCTGCCAGGGTATCGGCCTGGATCGCGGCACCGATGGCCACCACTTGATCCGGATCGATTTCAGTCAGCGGTTGACGGCCAAAGGCTTCGGCAACGGCTTCGCGAACGCGCGGCACGCGAGTCGAACCGCCGACCATGACCACGGCGTGCACGTCTTCCAGCTCGATGCCGGAATCGCGAACGGCGCGGCGGCAGGCTTTCAGGCTACGCGCGACCATTGGCTCGATCAGCGCATCGAAGGCTTCGCGGGTCAGCGGTGCTTTCCAGTCGCCATAGGCCACTTCAACACTGGCCGCATCGGTCAGGGCTTCTTTGGCCGCGCAAGCGGTTTGCAGCAGATTGCGTTGTGCGCCTGGATCGAGATCAGCGGACAGGCCGGCGCTCTCGATAATCCAGCCGGCAATCGCGTGATCGAAGTCGTCGCCGCCCAGCGCGCTGTCGCCGCCAGTGGCCAGAACTTCGAAAACACCGCCAGTCAGACGCAGAATGGAAATATCGAAAGTACCGCCGCCGAGGTCATAAATGGCGACCAGACCTTCAGCGTGTTGATCCAGACCGTACGCCACAGCGGCCGCAGTCGGCTCATTGAGCAGACGCAGCACGTTCAGACCGGCCAATTTGGCCGCATCTTTGGTCGCTTGACGCTGGGCATCGTCGAAATATGCAGGAACGGTGATCACCGCACCCACTAGTTCGCCACCGAGGGTCGCTTCAGCGCGCTGACGCAGCACCTTGAGGATATCGGCAGAGACTTCGACCGGGCTTTTCGGGCCTTGCACGGTGTCGATGAACGGCATGTGCGACTCGCCACCGACAAAGCGGTATGGCAGTTGTTCGCCCAATTGCTTGACGTCGGACAGACCACGACCCATCAAGCGCTTGACCGACAGCACGGTGTTCAAAGGATCGGAAGCGGCAGCCAGTTTGGCCGACTCGCCGACTTCGACGCGATCGGCGTGGTAACGCACAGCAGACGGCAGGATGACCTGCCCGTTTGCGTCGGCCAACGGCTCGGAAAGACCACTGCGCAACGCAGCGACCAGCGAATTGGTAGTGCCCAAGTCGATCCCCACAGCCAGACGACGCTGGTGCGGTTGAGGACTTTGGCCGGGTTCGGCGATCTGCAGTAGGGCCATCGTGATCAGGACTTATCTGTATATCAGGCGTGCGACCGGAGCGGCACTGGGTTAATCGTCGAGGCGCTCTTCTAACTGGCGCACTTCGTAGGTGAGCTTGTCGAGGAACTGCATGCGCCGCATCAGGCGTTCGGCCTGTTCGCGTTGCGCCGCATCATCCCAACAGGCTGCGAAGCTTTCATTGAGTTCTTCCTGAGCCACTTTCAAGCGCCGCTTGAACACGGCGACGCCGTCGAGGTCGGCACTGTCCTGGAGGTCTTCAAGCTCTTCGCGCCATTGCATCTGCTGCAGAAGAAACTCGGGATCATGGACCGTGACTTCCATCGGCACCTCATGCCCGCTGATGGTCAGCAGGTAGCGTGCGCGCTGGGCCGGACTCTTGAGCGTCTGATAGGCGTCGTTGAGCCGCGCAGACTGCTCGAGTGCCGACCTCTGCTCACGCTCGGAAGCGTCGGCAAAGCGGTCAGGATGAACGCCGCGCGCCAACTCACGATAGCGCGTGGCCAACTGCTCGAGATCCAGACGGAAACCCGGTTGCAGCTCGAATAAAGCGAAATGACAAGGAATACCCACGACAAGCCTCAGATGTTGAAGCTTTCGCCGCAGCCACATTCACCGCGTACGTTGGGGTTGTTGAACTTGAAGCCTTCGTTCAACCCTTCCTTGACGAAGTCGAGCTCGGTGCCGTCCAGGTAGGCGAGGCTTTTCGGGTCGATGATCACTTTTTCGCCGTGACTTTCGAACACCTGATCCTCTGCAACCACCTCGTCGACAAACTCCAGCACGTAGGCAAGGCCGGAACAGCCTGTGGTGCGAACACCCAGACGAATCCCTTCACCTTTGCCGCGCCCGTCGAGGGAGCGCCGCACGTGTCGAGCAGCCGCTTCTGTCATGCTGATAGCCATCGGTGACTCCTTACTCGTCGCCAAATCCAGAAAGTCAGATCAAGCCTTTCTTCTGCTTGTAATCGCGAACAGCCGCCTTGATAGCGTCTTCAGCCAGTACCGAGCAGTGAATCTTCACTGGCGGCAGGGCCAGTTCTTCGGCCAGCTGAGTGTTCTTGATGGTTTCTGCTTCGTCCAGAGTCTTGCCCTTCATCCACTCGGTGGCGAGGGAGCTGGAAGCGATAGCCGAACCGCAGCCGTAGGTCTTGAACTTGGCATCTTCGATGATGCCAGCGTCGTTGACCTTGATTTGCAGACGCATCACGTCGCCGCACGCCGGAGCGCCGACCATGCCGGTGCCGACATCAGGATCTTCCGCGTTCATCTTGCCGACGTTGCGCGGGTTTTCGTAGTGGTCGATGACCTTTTCGCTGTAAGCCATGATTCTCAATCCTCACTCATCAGGGCCGCTCTTGAGGCCCTGCAACTGCGCTGCGTAAACCGCCGCGTCGCTACAGGATCTGTATCTGGCGGCTTCTATATTTAGTGTGCCGCCCACTCGATTTTCGAGATATCGACGCCGTCTTTGTACATGTCCCACAGCGGCGACAGAGCGCGCAGCTTGGTAACGGCCTCGCAGACTTTCTGCGCGGCGTAGTCGATTTCTTCTTCGGTGGTGAAACGGCCGAAGGTGAAGCGGATCGAGCTGTGTGCCAGTTCGTCGTTGCGGCCCAGGGCGCGCAGTACGTACGAAGGCTCAAGCGACGCCGAGGTGCAGGCCGAACCGGACGATACCGCCAGATCCTTGAGCGCCATGATCAGCGACTCGCCTTCAACGTAGTTGAAGCTCAGGTTCAGGTTGTGCGGAACGCGGGCGGTCAGGCTGCCGTTGACGTACAGCTCTTCCAGGTGCTCGACCTGCTTGTAGAAACGGTCGCTCAAGGCTTTGATACGGACGTTTTCGGCAGCCATGTCTTCTTTGGCTACACGGAACGCTTCGCCCATGCCGACGATCTGGTGGGTCGCCAGGGTGCCGGAACGCATGCCACGCTCGTGACCGCCGCCGTGCATGGTCGCTTCGATGCGCACACGCGGCTTGCGGCTGACGTACAGCGCGCCGATGCCTTTAGGGCCGTAGGTTTTGTGGGCGGAGAACGACATCATGTCGACTTTCAGCTTCTGCAGGTCGATGTCGACCTTGCCAGTGGACTGAGCGGCGTCGACGTGGAACAGAATGCCCTTGGCGCGGAGCATTTCGCCGATCGCGGCGATGTCGTTGACGGTGCCGATTTCGTTGTTCACGTGCATCACGGAGACCAGGATAGTGTCTTCGCGCAATGCAGCTTCAATCATGGCCGGGGTGATCAGACCGTCTTCGGTCGGCTCGAGGTAGGTGACCTCAAAACCTTCACGCTCCAGTTGGCGCATGGTGTCGAGGACAGCCTTGTGCTCGATCTTGGAGGTGATCAGGTGCTTGCCCTTGGAGCCGTAGAAATGCGCCGCACCCTTGATTGCCAAGTTGTCGGATTCGGTGGCACCGGAGGTCCAGACGATTTCGCGCGGATCAGCGTTGACCAGATCGGCCACCTGACGACGGGCGTTTTCGACGGACTCTTCAGCTTTCCAGCCGAACACGTGGGAACGGGACGCCGGGTTACCGAAGTTTCCGTCGACCAGCAGGCATTCACTCATTTTTTGCGCAACACGCGGATCAACCGGGGTGGTCGCAGAGTAATCAAGGTAAATCGGCAATTTCATGGACTATCTCCTAAATCAGGGCTGGCGTGCCGCTAGCTCTCTGGCTGTCATTCGACGGCGGACGCTTCAATCTTGTCCAGGCGTGGCGCCTTGCTGTTGCAACGGCGCTGGTCCTGACGCTGGGCTACTTCTTGCACCTCACGGCGAGTCACAAGATCAGCCAAGCTGATACCACTTAGAAATTCGTGAATCTGCAGGCTCAAATCGCACCACAGATGATGAGTCAGGCAGGTGTCGCCGGAATGGCAATCGCCCTGGCCCTGGCATTTGGTGGCATCGACCGATTCGTTTACCGCATCGATCACCTGAGCGACCTGAATGCCCTGCATGTCGCGGGACAACTGGTAACCACCACCCGGGCCGCGAACACTGGAAACCAGGTTGCTGCGGCGCAGCTTGGCGAACAGCTGTTCGAGGTAGGACAGGGAGATGCCTTGGCGCTCGGAGATATCGGCCAGGGACACGGGCCCGTGCTGCGCGTGCAACGCCAGGTCAAGCATGGCGGTCACGGCGTATCGGCCTTTTGTAGTCAGTCGCATGGACAGTTACCACGGAGTTCAGAATGGGGCGAGTATGCAATTCCCGAGTATTTAAGTCAACTTTAAGACCTAGTACTTTAGTCAGGATTACCCGCAAAAGAGCGCGCGCATCATAGCAAAGGCTGGCGGCATGCAGCCAGCGGTACCGCGTTATCGTTCTTCGCGAGCAGGCTCGCTCCCACAAGGGATATGCATTCCAATGCGGGAGCGAGCCTGCTCGCGAAAGCAGCGGCGCGGTTTAGCTGGCCTGACTCTGATCCTTGCCCTTCACGCAGGCAAAGTCTTCTTCACGCAGCTCAGGCAGATCTTTCGCACAGTAATTGCTGCCCAGATCCTTCAGCGCCCCGCACATCCCTTCCAGCCGTCCGTCCACCGCTTGCAGGTGATCGAGCAACTGACCAATGGCCCGCGCCACCGGGTCAGGCATGTCTTCGCTGACGCCGTAGGCATCGAAACCGATCTTCTCGGCCATGGCCTTGCGCTTGGCGTCCTGCTCCTCATCGGACTTGACGATGATTCGCCCGGGAATACCGACAACAGTGGCGCCCGGCGGCACCTCTTTAGTCACCACGGCGTTGGAACCGACCTTGGCACCAGCGCCGACGGTGAACGGACCGAGCACCTTGGCGCCCGCGCCCACGACCACACCATCACCCAGCGTCGGGTGACGCTTGCCTTTGTTCCAGCTGGTGCCACCGAGAGTCACGCCCTGATATATCGTCACGTCATCGCCAATCTCGGCGGTTTCACCGATGACAATGCCCATGCCGTGGTCAATAAAGAAGCGACGACCGACCTTGGCCCCCGGATGAATCTCGATCCCGGTCAACCAGCGACCGAAGTTCGACACCAGCCGTGCCAGCCATTTCAGTTCGTTGCGCCAGAGCATGCCGGCCAATCGATGAATCCAGATCGCATGCATGCCGGGGTAGCAGGTCAGGACTTCAAAAGCGTTACGCGCCGCCGGGTCTCGATGGAATACGCTCTGGATATCTTCACGCAAACGCTCAAACATCATTTAGTCCTTCCGCTTAAGAAGCTCACCACGGGCCGCTTTCTGGGTTTCCGTGAGGATGCCACGCAAAATATTCATTTCCGCCCGGCTGACCGAGCTGCGTCCGTACAACCGGCGCAGGCGCGCCATCAGGTGCCGCGGTTTTTCCGGATCGAGGAATTCGATGGCAACCAGCGTCTGCTCCAGATGCTCATAAAAGCGCTCCAGCTCATCCATGGTCGCCAGCTCGGCGCTTTTCACCGAAGCCACTTCCTCTTTCTCGATCTTGCTCGGCTGACCTTGTGCGGCCAGCCAGGCCATGCGCACTTCGTAGCTCAACACCTGCACCGCCGCGCCGAGGTTCAGCGAGCTGAACTCAGGGTCGGAGGGGATATGCACGTGAAAGTGACATCGCTGCAGTTCGTCATTGGTCAGGCCGGAATCTTCACGACCGAATACCAGAGCGATTTCGGCGCCCTGCCCGGCTTCTTCAACCACTTTGGTGCCGCACTCGCGCGGATCCAGCAGGGGCCAGGGGATTCGACGGTCACGAGCGCTGGTGCCAAGCACCAGATTGCAGCCAACCAGAGCATCTTCCAGGGTGGCGACGACCTGCGCGTTTTCAAGGATGTCACCGGCACCGGAAGCACGAGCATCGGCTTCGTGGTGCGGGAAGACCCGCGGTTCGACCAGCACCAATCGCGACAGACCCATGTTTTTCATGGCGCGCGCGGCCCCGCCGATGTTGCCGGGGTGGCTGGTATTGACCAGGACGACACGAATGTTCTGCAGCAAGGGAGGCGCTCTCGGACACAGGAAAGGGGTGCAAATCTTACAGAACAGCCTACCGTTAAGCTATGAAAGCGAACAGCGTCCTTCACCTGAAGAAAAGTTCTGATAGAATGCGCGGCTTTCTTTAACAACCTTAGGTGACACATCCATGCAGCCCATGCTGAATATCGCGCTGCGCGCCGCCCGCAGCGCCAGTGAACTGATCTTCCGCTCCATCGAGCGCCTGGATACCATCAAGGTCGACGAAAAAGACGCCAAGGATTATGTATCCGAGGTCGATCGCGCCGCCGAACAGAAAATCATCGACGCCCTGCGCAAGGCTTACCCGAATCACTCGATCCAGGGTGAAGAGACTGGCCTGCACGCCGGCACCGGCATCGAAGGCGAAGAGTACCTGTGGATCATCGATCCACTGGACGGCACCACCAACTTCCTGCGTGGCATTCCGCACTTCGCTGTCAGCATTGCCTGTAAGTACCGTGGCCGCCTGGAACATGCAGTGGTTCTGGACCCGGTTCGCCAGGAAGAATTCACCGCCAGCCGTGGTCGCGGCGCTCAACTGAACGGTCGTCGCCTGCGCGTCAGCGGTCGCACCAGCCTCGACGGCGCCCTGCTGGGTACCGGCTTCCCGTTCCGTGACGACCAGATGGACAACCTCGATAACTACCTGGGCATGTTCCGCGCTCTGGTTGGCCAGACTGCCGGCATCCGCCGCGCCGGTTCGGCGAGCCTGGACCTGGCTTATGTGGCTGCCGGTCGTTTCGACGCGTTCTGGGAGTCAGGCCTGTCCGAGTGGGACATGGCTGCGGGCGCCCTGCTGATTCAAGAAGCCGGCGGCCTGGTGAGCGACTTCACCGGCGGTCACGACTTCCTTGAAAAAGGCCACATCGTTGCCGGCAACACCAAATGCTTCAAGGCAGTTTTGACGGCGATCCAGCCGCACCTGCCGGCTTCGCTGAAGCGCTAAGCTTTACGCGAGACGAAAAAAGCACCCTTCGGGGTGCTTTTTTTATGTCTGGAATTCGCCACGCGCCACACCACGGGACTAATGTAGGAGTGAGCCTGCTCGCGATATCGGTGTATCAGCCACCACCTGCATCGAATGATAAATAGCTATCGCGAGCAGGCTCACTCCTACAGGGGATTTGTTGCGTGGCTTAAATGGCGGGCACAAAAAAAGCACCCCGCAGGGTGCTTCTTTTTAAAACAGTCGGTACTTACTGAGCCGGCTCATTCTGCGACAGAATCAGCTTGCCTTCCTTGTCGACCGGAATCTGGTTGCCCGGATCGCGATCCATCCGCACTTTGCCTTCCTTGCCATCGAGCGAGTAACGCACGTCGTAACCGACGACCTTGTCGCTGATGTCATTGACCGTGTTGCAGCGGGTTTGTGTGGTGGTGTAGGTGTCACGCTCTTGCATGCCTTCCTGCACCTTGTTACCCGCATAACCGCCACCGACCGCACCGGCTACCGTGGCAATCTTCTTGCCGGTGCCGCCGCCAATCTGATTACCCAGCAAACCACCTGCCAGTGCACCCACAACGGTACCGGCAATCTGGTGTTGATCTTTTACCGGTGCCTGACGAGTCACTGTCACGTCCTTGCACACTTCACGTGGAGTCTTGATCTGTGTTTTAACCGGTTCAACGGCCAATACTTGCGCATACTCAGGGCCGCTTTTAACCAGGCTGTAGGTGGCAACAGCACCCCCGGCAGTCACACCGACAGCACCCAATACCGCACCAACCAGCAACGACTTGTTCACATGAACCTCCTGACCATCACATGCGGGACGCGCCCGCGCTTCTCCCAGCCTTGGAGCATAAAAAAAGGCGCGAGTTCAACTCGCGCCTTTCTTGGACTGACAGCCGGGAAAACGATGGCCGTTATGGGCGGTCGTCGACTTCCTTCTCGGTGTTGGCCGGAGGAATCAGATCCTCGGTGGTCAGGTTCAGCCAGATCAGCACCACGTTAGCGATGTAGATCGACGAGTAAGTACCCGCCAGAACACCGATAAACAGCGCGATCGAGAAGCCGAACAGGTTGTCACCGCCGAAGAACAGCAGCGCAGCGATCGCCAGCAAAGTCGAGATCGACGTCGCCATGGTGCGCAGCAGGGTCTGCGT
Organism: Pseudomonas sp. SDT291_1_S447; assembly: GCF_054070155.1. Lineage (NCBI taxonomy): Bacteria > Pseudomonadati > Pseudomonadota > Gammaproteobacteria > Pseudomonadales > Pseudomonadaceae > Pseudomonas > Pseudomonas sp. SDT291_1_S447. Next base: position 6,267 of record NZ_JBSVXS010000076.1, on the reverse strand, counting down.
GGTCGAGATGTTGATGTTCTCGATCAGCGTTGCCTTGCGCAGGACACGGAAGTTCTCACGAACCCGGTCGAATACCACGATGGTGTCGTTCAACGAGTAACCGATAATCGCCAGCACCGCCGCCAGCACGGTCAGATCGAAAGTGATCTGGAAGTACGACAGGATACCGATGGTTACGATCACGTCGTGAATCAGCGAAACGATGGCGCCGACCGCAAACTTCCACTGAAAGCGGAAAGCCAGGTAGATCAGGATGCCGCCGAGCGCCAGCAGCATGCCGAGGCCGCCCTGGTCGCGCAACTCTTCACCGACCTGCGGGCCGACGAACTCGACACGCTTGACCGTTGCCGGGTTGTCGCCGCCGACCTTCAGCAGCGCTTCCGCCACCTGATGGCCCAGTTGCGGGTCTTCACCCGGCATGCGCACCAGCAGATCGGTAGTCGCACCAAAGCTCTGCACGATTGCTTCGTGGTAACCCGACGTCGCCAGTTGCTCACGCACCTTGGTAACGTCGGCCGGACGCTCGTAGGTCAGCTCGATGAGCGTACCGCCAGTGAAGTCCAGACCCCAGTTCATACCCTTGGTCACGACACTGAACATAGCCAGCAACGTGAGAAACACTGTGACGCCGAACGCGAAGTTGCGAACGCCCATGAAGTTGATTGTACGTAACATGGCAGCCCCTTAAATCCACAACTTCTTGAAGTCACGTCCGCCAAAGATCAGGTTGACCATTGCGCGGGTCACCATGATGGCCGTGAACATCGAGGTAAAGATCCCGAGGGACATGGTCACTGCGAAACCTTTGACCGGGCCGGTGCCCATGGCAAAGAGAATCCCGCCGACCAACAACGTGGTCAGGTTGGCATCGAGAATCGCGGTGAATGCCCGGCCGAAGCCTTCGTTGATTGCACGCTGCACGGTCATGCCGGCGGCGATCTCTTCACGGATCCGCGAGAAGATCAGCACGTTGGCGTCGACCGCCATACCCATGGTCAGCACGATACCGGCGATACCCGGCAGGGTCAGCGTTGCACCCAGCAGCGACATCAGGGCCAGCAGCAGCACCATGTTCACCGCCAGTGCGACGGTGGCGATGATGCCGAAGAAGCGGTAGATGGCGATGATGAACAGCGACACGAACAGCATGCCCCACAGCGACGCATCGATACCTTTGGTGATGTTGTCAGCACCCAAGCTCGGGCCGATGGTGCGCTCTTCAGCGAAGTACATCGGTGCAGCCAGACCACCGGCGCGCAGCAGCAGAGCCAGTTCGGACGATTCACCCTGACCGTTCAGGCCAGTGATACGGAACTGAGCACCCAGCGGCGACTGGATGGTCGCCAGGCTGATGATCTTCTTCTCTTCTTTGAACGTTTGCACCGCAACGTCTTTCTCGACGCCATCGACCACTTGCTTGGTGTAAGTGGTGATCGGACGCTGTTCGATGAAGATCACCGCCATGCTGCGACCAACGTTCGAACGGGTTGCGCGGCTCATCAGCTCGCCACCGTGACCATCCAGACGGATGTTCACTTCAGGCGTGCCGTGCTCGCCGAAACCGGCCTTGGCGTCGGTGACCTGGTCACCAGTGATGATCAGGCCACGCTCGATCTGTGCTGGCGGACGATTGCCTTCACGGAACTCGAAGGTTTCGGAGGTGGCTTTCGAAGCACCCGGCTCTGCAGCCAGACGGAACTCAAGGTTGGCCGTCTTGCCGAGAATACGCTTGGCTTCGGCAGTGTCCTGCACGCCCGGCAGCTCAACCACGATGCGGTTGGCGCCCTGACGCTGAACGATCGGTTCGGCAACACCCAGCTCGTTGACGCGGTTACGTACCGTGGTCAAGTTCTGCTTGATGGAGTATTCACGGATTTCCGCCAGCTTCGCCGGGGTCATCGCCAGACGCAGCACCGGTTGACCATTGAGGTCGGCCGGAACAATGTCGAAATCGTTGAAGTTCTTGCGGATCAGTGCACGGGCCTGTTCGCGGGAATCTTCATCACTGAAGCCCAACTGAATGGCACCGCCCAGTTGCGGCAGGCTGCGATAACGCAGTTTCTCTTTGCGCAGCAGGCTCTTGACGTCGCCTTCGTAGACTTTCAGGCGTGCATCGAGGGCTTTGTCCATGTCCACTTCCAGCAGGAAGTGCACACCACCGGACAAGTCCAGACCCAGTTTCATCGGGTGCGCGCCCAGATTGCGCAGCCATTGCGGGGTGGTCTGTGCCAGGTTCAGCGCGACGACGTAGTCATCACCCAACGCCTTGCGCACAACGTCTTTGGCCGGCAGCTGGTCTTCAGCCTTGCTCAGTCGGATCAGACCGCCCTTGCCGTTGGCGGCCAGCGTGGCTGCCTTGACGTTGATCCCGGACTCCTTGAGCGCAGTGCTCACACGATCCAGATCAGCCTGATTGACTTGCAGCGCAGTGCTTGCACCGCTGACCTGAATGGCCGGGTCATCGGGGTATAGATTCGGAGCGGAATAAATCAGACCGATCGCCAGCACCGCCAGGATCAGAATGTATTTCCACAGAGGATATTTGTTCAGCATCACGCCGCCCGTTATGAACGCGGGGCGCCTTGCGCGCCCCGTCGATTGAGTAGAAGTTGTTGCTTCAGATCGCTTTCAGCGTGCCTTTTGGCAGCGTGGCGGCGATGGCGCCTTTCTGGAACTTCATTTCGACGGTGTCGGAAACTTCCAGAACCACGAAGTCATCGGCCACTTTGGTGATCTTGCCGGCGATGCCGCCAGTGGTGACCACTTCGTCGCCCTTCTGCAGGCTGCTCAGCAGGTTCTTCTGCTCTTTGGCGCGCTTGGCCTGTGGACGCCAGATCATCAGGTAGAAGATGACCAGGAAGCCGACCAGGAAAATCCACTCAAAGCCGCCGCCCATTGGGCCGGCAGCAGCCGGTGCAGCCGCGTCAGCCATGGCGTTAGAGATAAAAAAGCTCATTTAGCACTCCAGTTGCAAATGTTGAATCTTGGGGTCAGAAAACTCAGTCCAAAGGCGGAACGGGGAGCCCGCGTTTGGCGTAGAAGGCATCGACAAAGGCGGCCAATGTACCCTGTTGAATAGCCTCGCGCAAACCAGCCATCAGCACCTGATAATGGCGCAAGTTATGGATGGTATTGAGCATGCTTCCCAGCATTTCGCCGCACTTGTCCAGGTGATGCAGATAAGCGCGGGAGAAGTTCTGGCAGGTATAGCAATCGCAGGTCGGATCCAGCGGCGATTCATCATGGCGATGGAACGCGTTACGGATCTTCAGCACGCCGGTATCAATGAACAGATGCCCATTGCGGGCATTACGGGTTGGCATCACGCAATCGAACATGTCCACACCGCGGCGCACACCCTCAACCAGATCTTCCGGTTTGCCAACACCCATAAGGTAACGAGGTTTGTCAGCCGGCATCATGCCTGGCAGATAATCCAGAACCTTGATCATCTCGTGCTTCGGTTCGCCCACCGACAGACCGCCAATGGCCAGGCCATCGAAGCCGATCTTGTCGAGGCCTTCGAGCGAGCGCATGCGCAGATCCTGGTGCATGCCGCCCTGAACGATGCCGAACAACGCGGCGGTATTGTCGCCGTGAGCATTTTTCGAACGCTGAGCCCAGCGCAGCGACAACTCCATCGATATGCGAGCAACATCTTCGTCAGCCGGGTACGGCGTGCATTCGTCGAAAATCATCACAATGTCGGAGCCGAGATCGCGCTGCACCTGCATCGATTCTTCCGGGCCCATGAAAACTTTTGCGCCGTCGACCGGGGAGGCGAAGGTCACGCCCTCCTCTTTGATCTTGCGCATCGCGCCGAGGCTGAACACCTGAAAACCGCCGGAGTCAGTGAGGATCGGGCCTTTCCACTGCATGAAATCGTGCAGGTCGCCATGCTCCTTGATCACTTGGGTGCCAGGGCGCAACCACAGGTGAAAGGTGTTGCCCAGAATGATTTCAGCGCCGGTGGCAACGATGTCACGCGGCAACATGCCCTTGACCGTGCCGTAAGTGCCCACCGGCATGAACGCCGGGGTCTCGACGGTGCCACGCGGGAAGGTCAGGCGACCACGCCGGGCCTTGCCATCGGTGGCCAGAAGTTCAAAGGACATGCGACATTCGCGACTCATTCTGTTTCCTCTGGGCCGGTTTCTTTAGGGGCAGTAGGTGCGGGATTACGGGTGATGAACATCGCATCACCGTAGCTGAAAAAGCGGTAACCGTTGTCGACGGCGGCCTTGTAGGCAGCCATGGTCTCGGGATAACCGGCAAATGCCGAAACCAGCATCAACAGCGTGGATTCCGGCAAATGGAAATTGGTCACCAGGGCATCGACCACATGGAACGGCCGGCCCGGGAAGATAAAGATATCGGTGTCGCCACTGAACGGCTTGAGCACGCCATCGCGTGCAGCACTTTCCAGCGAACGCACGCTGGTGGTACCGACCGCAATCACTCGACCACCACGCGCACGGCACGCTGCGACCGCATCGACCACGTCCTGGCCGACTTCCAGCCACTCGGTGTGCATGTGGTGATCTTCAAGTTTTTCGACGCGTACTGGCTGGAACGTCCCCGCGCCAACATGCAGCGTGACGAACGTTGTCTCGACGCCCTTGGCAGCAATCGCTTCCATCAGCGACTGATCGAAATGCAGGCCCGCCGTAGGCGCCGCCACTGCACCCAAGCGCTCGGCGTACACAGTCTGATAACGCTCGCGATCCGAACCTTCATCCGGGCGATCGATATAGGGAGGCAACGGCATGTGCCCGACACGGTCGAGCAGCGGCAACACTTCTTCAGCGAAGGCCAGTTCGAACAGCGCATCGTGACGCGCGAGCATTTCTGCCTCGCCGCCGCCATCGATAAGGATCTTCGAACCCGGTTTTGGCGACTTGCTGGAGCGCACATGAGCCAGTACGCGATGGGTATCGAGCACGCGTTCGATGAGGATTTCCAACTTGCCGCCGGACGCTTTCTGCCCGAACAGCCGCGCCGGAATCACCCGGGTATTGTTGAACACCATCAAATCGCCCGGGCGCAAATGCTCAAGCAAATCAGTGAACTGACGGTGTGCAAGGGCGCCGCTCGGCCCATCCAGGGTCAGCAGGCGACTACCGCGACGCTCGGCCAAAGGGTGGCGGGCGATCAGCGAATCAGGGAGCTCGAAAGTAAAGTCAGCAACGCGCATGATGGGGTTCGTCTAGCAGGGCCGGAAAGTTTAGCGGAAATATCGAAAATAGACCATGAAACGTGATTGACCAACGGTAATCTCATCTCTATACTTCGCCGCCATTGAGCCCTGATGGCGGAATTGGTAGACGCGGCGGATTCAAAATCCGTTTTCGAAAGGAGTGGGAGTTCGAGTCTCCCTCGGGGCACCATTTGCAAGACATAGACGACTACCAGCGTCTACGTAACACCTCTAAAGCCCGCTAACTGCGGGTTTTTTTGTTTCCGGAATTTCATCCCCCCTCGCAAGACAGCTTCTTTTTTACAAGCGCTCTACAGACTCCAGAGCGCACAGTCACTCCCCACCTCACTCGCTCGCAAATCAAAGCCTCCAGGCAACCGAGAAGCAAGACACATTGCTTAATAGCTCGGGCATTGCCCTTATGCTTCAACCAAGCAGGCGCAGTTCAGCTACAAACTCTTCTGGCGCCCTCATAGGGCTGCCAGGCGCATCTCTCCGAACAAAACCTTACAGAGGCTCATAAGAGGACTGCTGAGCGAATATCGACTCGTTGCGCTCATCACACCGCGGGCGCGCTGCTACGCGAACGTGGACGGCCTAGGGGCCCTATGGCGAATGTCGCAGATGGCACCGCAGGGGAGCAATACTAGCGCTGCCCTGACATAACAACGAATCATGATTAGAGTTGCCCGAGAACGCTCAAATACTTTCCTGCAGGCAAAACAAAACCCCAACTGCTTTCGCAATTGGGGTTTCGGAATTTAATCTTGACGATGACCTACTCTCACATGGGGAAACCCCACACTACCATCGGCGATGCATCGTTTCACTGCTGAGTTCGGGATGGGATCAGGTGGTTCCAACGCTCTATGGTCGTCAAGAAATTCGGGTACCGAATCGTGGCCAGATGGCCTCGCTTCAGCAAATTGGGTATGTGACAGCTTTCGGTGTTTGTGAACATCGAACTTTCGGTTCGTTTCGTCTTCACACACCGCAATCTGGTCTCTCTCGAGTTCGCAAATTGCTTGGGTGTTATATGGTCAAGCCTCACGGGCAATTAGTATTGGTTA
>NZ_JBSVXS010000075.1:0-27401 GCF_054070155.1 Pseudomonas sp. SDT291_1_S447 | reverse complement strand
CAAGCTCGCTCCCACATGATTTGTGTCGTACACCGAACCTGTGGGAGCGAGCTTGCTCGCGAAGCTTTTAAGGATCAGACGCGGGAAGCGAACAGCGCCTGATGATCGCGGCACTGCTCCGCTGTCAGCATGAACACGCCATGCCCGCCGCGCTCGAATTCGAGCCAGGCGAAATCGACTTCCGGGTACAACGCGTCAACGTGTACCTGGCTGTTACCCACTTCAACGATCAACAAGCCCTTCTCGGTCAGATGATCGGCCGCTTCAGCCAGCATGCGTCGAACCAGATTCAGACCATCATCGCCACAGGCCAGACCCAGCTCGGGCTCATGCTGATATTCGTCCGGCATGTCAGCGAAATCTTCCGCATCCACGTAAGGCGGGTTGGACACGATCAGGTCGAAGCGCTGACCCGGCAAACCATCAAAACCATCGCCCTGCACGGTGTACACGCGCTCATCGACGCCATGCCGCTCGATGTTCTGGTTGGCCACTTCCAGCGCTTCGAACGACAGATCCGCCAGCACCACTTCGGCGTTCTGGAACTCGTAGGCGCAGGCGATACCGATGCAACCGGAACCGGTGCACAGGTCGAGAATGCGCGCAGGTTCGGTGCCGATCCACGGGGCGAAGTGGTTTTCGATCAATTCGCCAATCGGCGAACGCGGGATCAACACACGCTCATCGACGATAAACGACATGCCGCAGAACCACGCCTCGCCCAACAGGTAAGCGGTGGGAATGCGCTCTTCGATACGGCGCTTGAGCAAACGCTGCAAATTGACCAGCTCATCGTCTTCCAGCGCGCAATCGAGGTAGCTGTCGGCGATTTCCCACGGCAGGTGCAAAGCGCCGAGCACCAGTTGCCGCGCTTCGTCCCAGGCATTGTCGGTGCCATGGCCGAAAAACAGATCCTCCCCATGGAAGCGGCTGACGGCCCAACGGATGTGGTCGCGCAGGGTACGAAGTCGGGAAGTGATCACGGGGCAGAACTCCAGAAAAAACGACTGGCGATTCTACCAGCCAAAACGCCTGACGACGACGCAGGAAAAACATCGCAGCGACGGTAGGAGTTTTCTGTTTTTTGCATCAGCTATTGAACAGAACGTGTAACTTGACAAGGCTGCAGGCCAATAACGACGGTGCCTACGATGGTAGCGATTCACAGAACCGCTCAGCCAGAGGACAATGTCGCAAAAGCCCCACCCCAAGGAGCCCCAGAATGTCCGTTCCAAAAACGATGTTTCAACTCAGCGGTCGCGGTTACGCAGCGGCCACACTGAGCCATGCCACCGTGGTCATCATCGATGCCCAGAAAGAGTATCTCAGTGGCCCGCTGGCCCTGAGCGGCATGGACGCGGCCGTCGCGAACATCAAACAAGTGGTTGCCGCAGCCCGTGCAGCCGGTCGGCCGATCGTGCACGTGCGTCACCTCGGCACCGTCGGTGGCCTGTTCGACCCGCAGGGCGAACGCGGCGAATTCATCCCCGGCCTTGAGCCACAAGGTGATGAAACCATTATTGGCAAACTGCTGCCGAGCGCGTTCCACGGCACCGAGTTGCTCGATCGTTTGCAAAACCTTGGCTCGCTGGACTTGATCGTCTGCGGTTTCATGAGCCACTCCAGCGTCAGCACCACCGTACGTGCAGCGAAGAACCTGGGCTTCCGTTGCACTCTGGTGGAAGACGCCTGCGCCACCCGCGACTTGCCGTTCAAGGGCCGCGTGCTCAGCGCCGCCGTCGTGCAGGAAGCCGAAATGGCGATCATGGCGGACAATTTCGCCACGCTGGCATTGACGCAAGACCTGATCTGATCGGCTCTGATGAGCGGCTCGCGGCGCCGCTCATCTGCAAAATCCTCTCATTTGCCGCAAATGCCATAGCCTCAGGAACAACCCGGTCAACTCCCGGTCGAAGGGCCGATACCCATTGAGGAAGGTCGGAATGAAGTTATCCGATGGATTTGACGCACGCCGCTTGCGGCCCAAAGGCCAAAGCAACTGGCGTTTTCGATTCGGCGCAGCGATCGCCGCCATTCTGGCGACGTTCGGCGTGCTGTTGGCGATGGCCGGGGCGGCCAGCCTGCTCGGGCGCCCACCGGCACTCGGTGACTTGAACGCTACACCAACGGGTTCGGCGATCATTCTGGCGGTCGGTTTGCTGTTTCTGTATTTCGGTGTCGCCCTGTGGCGCCGCTGCCGCCGTCGCGCACGGCAATCGCGGGAACTGAACATGTCCCCGCACCTGATGAAAAAACACGACTGACTCACCGGCCTGGCTTTTTGCCGGGCCGTTTTGTTTCGACTTGGGTAAACTGGCCGCCCTTCGCGGAGGCTGACATGCAAGACGACGATTTTTCCCTGTTCAAAAGTGCGATCCAAGGCGTCAAGCCGATCAAGCACGACCGCGCCGACACCGGCAAACCCAAGGCTGACCGCGCACAGATCGCCAAGCTGCGCCAATCCGCCACCGTGCGCACCGACACCGCTACCGTTGATGGCCTGTCCGATCAGTTCGTGATTGATGTCGGCCCGGAAGACGAGCTGATGTGGTCCCGTGACGGCGTGCAGGAAAGTCAGATGCGCAAGCTCAAGGTCGGCCAGATTCCGTTCGAAGGCAGCCTCGACCTGCACGGCATGAGCGTGGAAAAGGCCCGCGAAACGCTCTGGGCGTTTCTCGCCGAAGCGACCCAATTCGAAATCCGCTGCGTGCGCGTCACCCACGGCAAGGCTGTGCGCCTGGACGGCAAGCGGCCGATGATCAAAAGCCACGTCAACACCTGGTTGCGCCAGCATGCGCAGGTCCTGGGTTTCTGCTCGTGCCAGGCCAAACACGGCGGGGCCGGTGCGGTTTACGTGATGCTTAAACGCACCATGATGGAAGGTCGCGACGAATAATCCCGTTACACCGAACTTGCAGGGTTGTGTCCGCCACCGTACCCTTGCCCTTTGCGAAAATCCCCACAGGTAGTTTCATGTCCCTGGAACAGAATTACACCGCGATTCTCGGCCAATTGGGCGAGGACGTGTCCCGCGAGGGCCTGCTCGACACGCCAAAGCGTGCCGCCAAAGCCATGCAGTACCTCTGCCGCGGTTATGAACAGACGCTCGAAGAGGTCACCAACGGTGCCCTGTTCAGCTCCGACAACAGCGAAATGGTGCTGGTCAAGGACATCGAGTTGTACTCGTTGTGCGAACACCACCTGCTGCCGTTCATCGGCAAGGCGCACGTTGCGTACATCCCGAGCGGCAAAGTGCTGGGCCTGTCGAAGGTCGCGCGGATCGTTGATATGTACGCCCGCCGCCTGCAGATCCAGGAAAACCTCAGCCGCCAGATCGCCGATGCAGTGATGCAAGTCACCGGCGCGCTGGGCGTAGCGGTGGTGATCGAAGCCAAGCACATGTGCATGATGATGCGCGGTGTCGAGAAGCAGAATTCGTCGATGATCACCTCGGTGATGCTCGGCGAGTTCCGCGAAAACGCCGCGACCCGCAGCGAATTCCTCAGCCTCATCAAGTAATTTGCGCCACGAAGAAAACCGGCATTCATCGCCGGTTTTTTTTCGCCTGTGAAAAATCGGGTAAGCTGCGCGCCTTTCTCAATTTGCACCGTGAGGCTTTAAACGTGTTCGTCAAAGCGCTTCGTGTCGGCCTCGGCCAACTGGTTATCTTCATCGACTTCATCACTCGCCCGGGCAAGAAACAGCGCCCTGCCGAAACTCAGGCCCAGGTCAATGCCGCCGCGCAAGGCCTGACTCTGTATCAGTTCCATGCATGCCCGTTCTGCGTGAAAACCCGCCGTACTCTGCGTCGTTTGAATGTGCCGGTGGCGCTGAAGGATGCGAAGAACAACGAGCAGGATCGTCAGGCCCTGCTGGAACAGGGTGGCCGAATCAAGGTGCCTTGCCTGCGCATTGAAGAGAATGGGCAGACGACGTGGATGTATGAGTCCAAGATGATTATTGATTATCTGGACAAGCGCTTTGCTGCTGTCTGAGATTATGTGGTGATGCTGATGGCCTCATCGCTGGCAAGCCAGCTCCCACAGGTTTTGTGAACGCCACAGATCACTGTGGGAGCTGGCTTGCCAGCGATTAGGCCCTCTCAGCCACCGCAAATCCCAGTCAAAAATAAACCGGCCCTTGAGCCGGTTTATTTGTTTTCAGGCCGCTTTATCCAGCTGCGCCTGGCGCACCACCGCCGCCAGTCGCTTCAAACCTTCATCCAGCCTCGCCGGATCGATATGGCTGAAATTCAAGCGCAAATGCCCATGATGGTTATCCGGCTCCGGAAAGAACGGCTCACCCGGCATGAACGCCACATCATTGGCCAACGCCTCGTTGAGCAACGTTCGCGTATCCAGCGGTTGCTTCAACGTCAGCCAGAAAAACAGCCCGCCCTGCGGCATGTTCCAATCCGCCAGATCAGAAAAATGCCTTTCCAGCGCTGCTTGAAAGACATCGCGCCGCTGCCGATAGAACCCACGCAATTCGCTCAAGTGCTGCTGATATTTCTCCGTGCCGATCCATTGCAGCGCCTGCCACTGACCGATGCGGTTGGTGTGCAGATCTGCCGATTGTTTGAGCTTGAGCAGATGCGGGAACAGATCCGGGCTGGCGATCAGGTAGCCAACGCGCAAACCAGGCAGCAAGGTTTTCGACACAGTGCCGGTGTAGATCCAGCTCGCCTTCTTCAGGCGCCCGGCAATCGGCTTGGCACTACCGCCATCAAAAGTCAGTTCACGGTAGGGTTCATCCTCGATCAGGGTGACGCCGAATTCATCGAGCAATGCGGCGACGGCAGCACGCTTGGCCTCGCTGTAGCGCACGGCGGACGGGTTCTGGAATGTTGGAATCAGGTAGATGAACGCCGGACGTCGCTGCTCCAGCCGCTCGCGCAATTGCGCCAGATTCGGGCCGTCGGCTTCTTGCGGCACGGTCAGGCAATCGGCGCCAAACAACTGGAAAATCTGCAATGCGGCCAGATAGGTCGGCGCCTCCAGCAAAATTTCCGTGCCCTTGTCGATGTACAGCTTGGCCGCCAGATCGAGGGTCTGCTGGGAACCACTGACCACCAGCACCTGACCCGCCGCGCATTCCAGGCCAAGCGCCCTCGCCTCCGCCGCCAACGCTTCGCGCAACGCCGGTTCGCCTTCGCTCATACCGTATTGGCCGAGCGCCAGCGGCATGTCCGCCCATTCGACCTTCGGCAGCATGGCTTCGGCCGGCAAGCCGCCAGCGAACGACATCACCTCCGGACGCTGGGCGGCGGCAAGGATTTCACGGATCAAAGAACTTTTAAGGCGCGAGACACGTTCGGAAAAAGCCATGGCGGTCACCGGTAGCAAGGGGTGCGAAAAATGAGTCAAACTGGTTGACTGAAATTACGACAGCTTGAGCGAGTACGTCAACATGATTGACCTTAAAAACCCATCCAGTCAGCAACAGGCCATGGAAGCGTTTTTCTTCGGCTATCAAGCCTTCACCGCCAAGGCTGATGAAATGCTCGAGCGCCGTGGGCTCTCCCGAGTGCATCAACGCATTGTGTTTTTCATCGCGCGATACCCGAATTTGAGCGTGAAGGAATTGTTGGGATTACTCGGCGTAAGCAAACAGGCGTTGAACATGCCGTTGCGGCAGTTGCAGGAAATGCATCTGGTGGACAGCGTGGCGTCCGAGGCTGACAAGCGTAAGCGGCTGCTGGAGTTGACGACGGAAGGTGCAAAGTTTGAACAGGCGCTGCGGCGTGAGCAGGTGAAATTGCTGGAGCGGGTGTTTGCCGAGGCTGGGGAGGCGGCGGTGAATGGGTGGTTGGCGGTGAATCTGGCGTTGGGAAAAAGTCAGACGGCTCTCGATTGACCGGGACTGCCTCTTCGCGAGCAAGCTCGCTCCCACAGGAGAACGCATTTCAAATGTGGGAGCGAGCCTGCTCGCGAAGGGGCCAGGGCAGGCGATATATCCCTATCGACGGAACTTTCGTAAACAAAACCAAAAACAATATTTGCTTTATTTGTACACAAAAGCATAATCCACAGCGTGCGAGTTCCTGACCGCATGGTCAACAAATTCGCGTATGCCTCAAAGGGCCGCTGCCACCCCTCATGGGTCCGGCCCTGGAAATAACAATAAAACTCTTGAGGAGTACTCGCTGTGGAAAGCCGCAAATCCGAAGCATCGACGCTGGACCTCTCGCCACCATTACGCAGTGGCCTGCTGGAACGTCTGTTTAAACTCAGCTTGCATGGCACCACGGTGAAGACCGAGTTGATTGCCGGTCTGACAACCTTCATCACCATGGCTTACATCATCTTCGTCAACCCGAACATCATGGCCGATGCCGGGATTGACCACGGTGCAGCCTTCGTCGCCACCTGTATCGCCGCTGCACTGGGCTGCCTGTTGATGGGCCTGTACGCCAACTGGCCGGTGGGTCTGGCGCCGGGCATGGGCCTCAATGCGTTTTTCACGTACACCGTGGTCGGCACCATGGGCTACAACTGGGAAACTGCGCTGGGCGCGGTGTTCGTCTCCGGTGTGCTGTTCATGATTCTGACTTTCTCGCGGATTCGTGAGTGGCTGCTCAACAGCATTCCGGTCAGCCTGCGCTTTGCAATGGGTGCCGGTGTCGGTCTGTTCCTTGGCCTGATCGGTCTGAAAACCGCCGGCATCGTCGTCGATAGTCCGGCGACGCTGATCAAACTCGGCTCCCTGCGCGAGCCTGGTCCGCTGCTCGCGGCCATCTGCTTTCTGATGATCGCGATCCTCAGTTATCACCGTGTCTTCGGCGCAATCCTCATCAGCATCATCACCGTGACCCTGGCCGGTTGGGGCCTGGGCATCGTGCACTACGAAGGAATCATGTCGACTCCACCGAGCCTGGCCCCGACCTTCATGGCGATGAATGTTGCCGGCGTGTTCAACGTCAGCATGATCAGCGTGGTGCTGGCCTTCCTCTTTGTGCACATGTTCGACACCGCCGGCACGCTGATGGGCGTCGCCCAGCGCGCCAATCTGGTCAACGCTGACGGCCGTATCGAAAACCTCTCCCGGGCGATGAAAGCCGACAGTGCGTCCAGCGTATTCGGCGCCGTGGTCGGTGTTCCACCTGTCACCAGCTATGTAGAAAGTGCTGCCGGCGTAGCCGCTGGTGGTCGGACTGGTCTTACCGCAGTCACCGTAGGTGTGCTATTTATAGCGGCAATGTTTTTCGCACCGCTGGCCGGCATGATTCCCGCTTACGCCACCGCCGGTGCACTGATCTACGTGGCGATGCTGATGATGGGCGGCATGGCCCACATCGAATGGGATGAAGCGACTGACGCCATTCCGGCGATCGTCACCGCGATCATGATGCCGCTGACCTTCTCGGTCGCCGACGGCATCGCACTGGGGTTCATCACCTACGTGGCGTTGAAGGCCGGTACCGGCAAGTACAAGGAAATTTCCGTCAGCCTGTGGGTGCTCTGCGCGATCTTCATCGCCAAGTTCATCTTCTTGTAAGCGGCCCGCGGTTCAAGCTTCAAAACGGCCTCACCCTCGCGGGTGGGGCTTTTGCACATTCTCGATACCAACAAAAAAGGAGGAAAGTGATGAGTCTGGAAACCTGGCTGCTGTTCAGCGGCGCTGCATTGGTGGTGATCCTCATTCCGGGGCCACTGTCACTGCTGATGATCAGCAACAGTCTGAATTACGGTTTGCGCCGTTCTTACCCGGCGTTTCTTGGCGGGGTAACAGCATCGATCTGCTTGCTCAGTGCCTCGGCGCTGGGCCTGGGCGCGCTACTGCTGGCATCGGAACAGCTGTTCAGCGCCCTTAAAATTGTCGGCGCTCTTTACTTGTTCTACCTCGCGTGGCAGAGCTGGCAGCAATCGCGCCAGCCATCGACGGGTGCCGAAGTCCCGCAAACAGCGGCCGTGCCACGCTTCCGCGCATTGTTCGGGCGCGCCTTCGTGCTGGGTGCAAGCAATCCGAAAGACATCCTGTTCTTCGCCGCCTTCCTGCCCCAATTTCTCAACGCCGAGCAACCATTCCTGCCGCAGTTACTGGTCATGATCGCTACCTGGACCGTGCTGGATCTGCTGTGCAAGCTGGCATACGGCCTTGGCGCCCATGGTGCAGCGCGCTACTTGCGTAGCGGCAAGGGACAAAGTTGGTTCAACCGGATCAGCGCCGGTTTGTTTGGTGGAGCAGGCGCCGCGTCTTTGCTCAGCAGCCACTGATTGAAATAAACCCGTGCATTGAACAACCGCCAATGACAACCACCCTGAGCATTTAAATATCCAGGGTGGTTTCTCATCCCCGGTACTGCGTAGCGGCATTAATTGCCCGGCCTGATTAGCGTCCAATCGTAATACATCGCAATACCCCATCGATGTACAGCAACAAGGATTTGCTCATAACATCACGTCTATTCCGTACAACAAATTGCCCTGAACAAGGATGTTCAAATGGCCACATTGATTCAAGACTCCGTCATACACCATGACACCGTCGTCATTAACGACATCGATATTCATACCAATGAAAAAACAACTTCGACTCTGGATCTGAACAGTCAGTCGGACAATTCAGCGCTGCCTAAAAACCCTGCAAAGACCGCTCAACTGAAAATGGTCGATGACTTGTTCGGTCCGATCGAGATTGGTTCGCTGTCGGTGACCCGCGTTTCCCTCGATATATTGGGCGCCACGATCGACGGTCAGTCCTTGAACGGTCGAAACACTTTTTTCCGCACACCGAAGCGCTCTTTCATCAACTCGTTACAGTTCAACCCGGCCAATGTCGAACTGCAGATGCGGCAATCGGCGGGTACAGACAGTTATTTATTACCGTCGCTGCTATTCGAAGTTGCCAGCCGACGTCCACTGACGGCGCCTCCTGTAATGAAAGAAGCAGTTGGCGAGGAGATCGATGCGGACGGCTATCGCGGCAAACTGCAGAAACTCTTGAATGCGGCACAGAGACTCGATCTCAGACACGCGCAATTACCCCGAAAAACACATCGCTGGGTCAATATCGCCAAAAGTACGACGACGCTGGGTTCGAGCCTCGGTATTCAGGGGTTTGGAATTTACATGGGCTTGCGCGGAATTTATGACGGGATAAGAACCAACAATACCGACGAGATCGTGATCAACACCACCGGCCTCGCCTCCGAGCTGGGTTCCATTGCCGTTGATATCGCCGTGACCCGGTCCGCGACGCAGATGCTCAAAGCCGGACACAGTGCCTACACCGACTTTGTCAAAACCCGATTTGCGATCAGGTTGAGCCGCTCCGGAGGCCTGGTCGGTGGCGCCCTGACGCTGCCTTTCGATATCTATACCGCCGTCAGGTCATTCAATGCTGCCGACAATGCAAAAGGCAAAGAGGCCATAGACCATTACGTCAGCGCTGGCTTGAGTATCGCCAGTGCCGGCATGACAGTGATTCTCGGCCTGGCCGCACTGGCCGGTTTTTCATTCGCCGGGCCGGTCGGCCTTCTCGCTGGTGCGTTGCTTGCCGTCGGCTCACAGATTTATGGCGCCGTACGGATCGTCGATGACATTGATGATTACATCGAACTCACCGACGAGGAGCGCTGGCGTACAGGCTGGTTTTCGTTCGTGGGAAAGAGTCCCGACAAAGATGTCCAGGACCGCTATTCCATAGCCAAAGCCACGGTTGAACATAGCCGGCAATTAAAACGGACCGCCCGAAGATTGCTTGATGGGACCTGGGAGAAAAAGCTCGAAGCTGTCGTCAACGGTGCATTCGAAGTAGAACTCGAGCCGAGCCGCAGGTTGATCAGAAACTGGTGGACCAAGCAGGACAGCTGGCAAACGGTCGATGTGCCAAAAATCAAAGGCAGGGATGACACGATCGATGCCCGAGACGGCGTCACACCTGATACTCCCGGCGCAGAACTGGGAACCGCCGCAGCGCACAAAGGCGTCATATGGTTCATCGGCGACGGTAAAGACGTGATCAAAGGAGTGCAAGAAAAACCCAACACGGTTCATTACGGCGCGGGAAAAAAAGATCTCACGGGAGGCGAAAAGGATGACCGGTTTGTCTTCGAAGCGGCCGGGAAGCTGATCGAGACGGGCGCCGACGTGCCCGGGTATTCGAAGATCAGGGGCGGCTCTGGCAACGATACGCTGGTGCTGGAAGGCAACTACATCTCAAGATTGCCTGAAGGCTCCGGTTATGACGTCGACCTGCAATACGGTACGTTGCATGTCAGCGTGACAGACAGTGAAGCAGAGGACGGGAAAAAACATACCTTCCATAGTTTGCTCGAAAGTATTGAGAACATTGAGACCGTGCCTGGCGCCACTTCAACCGTCAACGGTACGGACGGCCCCAATATCATCCGATCCCAAGGCAGGGACACGATCACCGCAGGCGGTGGCGATGACCAGATAGTCCTGTCTCACACCGGGGCCTCTGCACACGGAAACGCGGGAATGGATACTTACATCATTGCCCACGTCCCTGGCGATCTGGCCATCTTCGAGGACGGTGAACAGGCCAGCGTTATTGCGTTGAACTGGCGAGCGGATCAGATTGAAAGCTGGGCCATCAAAGAAAACAGCCTGGTAATCACATCACGATTCGACTTTTATGAGATGCCCAGGAATGTTGTTTCCGTCCATGACATTTATCAGCAAGTGGATGGCAGGCTCACGCTGAAAAACAATCAGCTGACGTTTATCACCAAGGATGACTTTCACTTGGTGCCGGACTTGCCGGAAACCATCGAACACAACAAGAACATTGATGTACATGCAGTGATTAGCAAAGTCGGGAGACGACAAGGTCCGATTATTCTTAACGCCGATACACATATCATCAAAGACGACAGGCCGCTGGACTTGTTCATCCCGAAAACCCATGACCTGACCACGCTTTATCTAGCGAAAAAACGCAATTCGGTAACCCGTCTGTTTGTGGACTATTCAAGCGCAGAACTGAGCAAAGTCGAGGCCCGCTTCGGCGCCAGAATATCCGACGCCAATGGCGACCTGGTGGTGGGGTGTGATCTGTCCTGCCACTTTGCAGATAAATCGTTACTCATCAAAGGCTACTCGACCAAGCGTGGCGGCATGTACCCGATGAATCTGCTGAAGATCCTGAGAGCCATGGACACTTATCTCG
Organism: Pseudomonas sp. SDT291_1_S447; assembly: GCF_054070155.1. Lineage (NCBI taxonomy): Bacteria > Pseudomonadati > Pseudomonadota > Gammaproteobacteria > Pseudomonadales > Pseudomonadaceae > Pseudomonas > Pseudomonas sp. SDT291_1_S447. The sequence goes on along the minus strand of NZ_JBSVXS010000075.1, from coordinate 16,265 downwards.
ATCATAAAGTGACACTGGTCTTCAAGGATGGCGTCGCAGCGAATTTACGCCTGACTCCGGAAACCGAGGCACAACCCGCTGATGCAAAATTTGCCGTGTATGCCTTCACCGAATGGACCACTCCGATTTCACTCCCGCTGCAACAGCTGCCCGGCGACTACGCCTACGATCTGGCGCAGAATGAGCCGTACCAACTGAAGGCCAATGCCGGATGCGCCAAGCTCTACGCTTATGCGCTCCAGCCCGGGCTGGACACACTGGAAGGCCAGGGCTCGACATATCTGGTTCACCTTGCCGCCAACATGCATATCCGTCTGTGTACGCCGGGCGCCCTTGCCAGCTCCAGCCTGCGCCTGCCATTTGCATCCACCTGGGACCTGGACGCCACGGAACTCGGCAAAGTCGACATCACCCTCGAAAACAACCAGTTGCAAATCGGCACCTGCGTTATTCACCTGCCGACTTACGACAGCGAAGACCTCATCGACCAGGTGCGTGTGATCACCGAAAAGGGCATCGTCCACATCGTCGACCTCTCCTTTGACTGGGTGTATCAGGATGGACTGGACGCGCGGTTCTTTGAAGAGCCCGATGCGACGGCGGCGTTGCCGGACGAATTCGCATCGGTCGCCGACAAAGTGTTGAAAGTCAGGTACATCGCCCTGGCCGACAATGAGCCCGGGACACTGAGTTACAGCTTGCCGATGCGGCGATGGATCCTGGATAGCGACAAGCGTCGAGTCATCGATTACTCGCAACTGCAGGTTTTCAGATATTGCACGCATCAACGACCAAGCCTGTTAACCCCGGCACCTCCACTGATCGAGGTTCCGGCGGCGTGAGCCTCCGTGCCGGGTAACGCCCGACAAATCTGCATCATCCACAAGAAACGATCACTGACGCCTCGAAACCTTCCCAGGCCCGAGTCATCGGGGCTGGCAGCGCGTGCGTCCGGCGAATGCAAACAGATCATTTCCTTATTCAGAAACGCCTATCAACAGGATGTTGTTCATGGCCAAGCCCCCAAAGAAAGTCGCTGGTTCCGCCAGTACCGATACACCCGCTACCACACGACTACCCGAGGCAGAGCCCCTGACAAATCGTCTTCAGGCAGCCGGCCCTTCCACCTTGCGACTGCCTGGCGATCCGACGCCCATCGCGCATTTACCGAATGTGCAGGTTGACGCTGATCTGAGTCGACCCGCCGTGATCGTGAGCGACATGCCGCAACCGGCCGTCGAATCGGCGAGGAACGAAATCGCCTGGCCGCGCAGTCGCTATGCGGAACTGGCGCCTTTCGGAGCCGCGGATAGCGGGCTGTTTGAGGGGCCGGATTTGCGCATATACGCAGAAATAGGTACGGAAGGCCGCTTTCAGGTCGAGCAGAACGCACAGGGGATCTACCACGTACCTCTCTCCTTCGCGCCCGGGGTTCCCGGGCCGGTCCTGGCGAAAATCGACGGCCAGCCACGCTGGCGTATCGAACGCCCTGGCTGGCAATCACCACCGATCTCGGCCGAGTCCGCCCCCACCTCACGCTCACCCGCCTACCTTGCCCCTCAATTGACTGCTCTGCTGGAGCCGGCAATTTCGACGGACGGAATCCGTTACGACAAGCACAATAAAGCCTACGTCGAAATGGAAGGGGGGATGGTTCTGGTGGGCAAGCGCCGCGACGGGCACTACCAGGAAATATCCGCCAGCGAACGATCGTCCTCCGGTGCCGAGGTGGAGATGATTCCGGGCACGAAACTCTGGCGCCGGAAAGTCCCGGTTAGTCCGATTGAACAGACCCCCTCGCCATCAGGCCTGCGTCCCACTGCCGAGTCAGACGCTGCCCAGCCTGGCCCAGGCAAGCGAGCACGGCTCGACGCAGGCGCGATTCCGGAACAGCCAACCTCCGCTGACGCGGATCAAACACCATATTTCTGGTTGCCGTGGGGACATTTGAACCCACCGTCATCGGGAGAGTCGGTGCAATTGGGCTGGCTTCATTACTCGATCGTGCCAATCGGCACGGCCCCCAACCGGCTTCCCAAGGTGTACTTCCTGCAGCACCCGGAGTTTGCACCGGCGTATTTCGATGCCTTTGAACAGATGTTGCGCGACGCACCTGACTTGCAGCCGGTTGCAACCTTTCGCATCGGGTATGAGCCGGGCGAGGCGCGACCGGGCAAACGCTTCTTCGAGAAGCCGTTGTCGCAGTGCGTCGCCGAGACCTTCGTGGATTTTTCCGCGTTCACTTCACGGGCTGTCGCCAGAAGACTGTTCGAACTGTCGGATTACCCACCTGCCATCACGGCCACCGGACTGATGAACATACAGGCCGTGTTGCATCAGTGGAACCACAAGCCCTTCCCCACGGTGCCTGCCTATGCCGACCCGCTCAACCTGTTGCCCGTCGCTTCCACCAGCGAAATCGCGGGCAGGAAAGTCATCAAACTGCTCCCGCAGATCGAGGGTGAACTGCACAGGCTCACCTTCGATCCGCAGCATTTCGCGTTCGAATGGCGGCACTACTCGGCTGACCCTTCTGACTACAACCTGCGGCGTCTGGTCGGCGCCCTGCTGATCCGCAGTGGCTATGACGTTTTCCCGCTGACGCACGATCACCGCAGACCGGCGCTGGTCTTCAAACGCGCAGATCAGGAGACGGTATTTTTCCTGAAACTGGGGGTGCTCAACCATGAAATGGTGGTGCATAACACCCTGCCGGGTACCGAGTTGGCCGATCCGGATCTGCCCGCACGCATCGGCAGTGCCGCGCACCTCGCGCTGACGAGCGCCGAGGCGCAAAAGAACCTGGTGTGGTTGATCGGCGGCGTGCTGAAGACCGAGTCGGCCGCCGATTCGGTGTTCATTCTCAGAGAGCGTTGAAGCCCGCCGGGAACCTTTGTGTCTCGCGTATCGAGGGTTCCCAAGCGGCCACAGATACTCTTCGATATCACTGAAATGCCTTGCATCATCTGGCCACAAAGCAAGACGTATATACCGCACGCCACGACTGCCGATTGCCGAACATAAGTGCTCTTGAAACCCGCCGCGCGATTTCAGAATCGTTGCGGCGCAAGTTCGCCTGATCATTTTGGCGCGTCCGCTGCAGAGCCTCGGATGCCGCTTTATCGGAGCACTTCAATGGCTAAGCCACCCAGGAAAATTCCGGCTTCAACGTCAGCCGATACATCACTGCCTCCGCCGAGACCAGACACCCCGGCGGATACGCGCGCAGGCACCGGGCTTTCCATCGCCGACACGGCAGGCGGGAGTCCGACGCCGGGTTCATCCCCAGCGATGATCGTCTCCGATGTGCCCGGCCAGCGCCCAAGCGTCATCGTCAACGCCCTGCCCGATCCGCTGCCCCATTCACTCGTCCAACCCACGCAAGCGGCGCCGGGAGCAGCAGACTCGACGCCGCCGCACGCAGGTGCTGTGGAGGGGGCCGGCAACATCAACATCGCACCTGAGCTGGCGGCACTGCTGATGAATACCCCGCACACGCCGGAAGGTTTTCGTCACGACAAACGTGGTGCGTCGTATATCAATATGGAGGACGGCAGTCTCTGGCTGGTGCGCAGACAAGCCGAGGGGCATTACCGGCAAGCCTCGGCCCATGACCGAAACTGGCTTGGCGCTGAGGTTGAACTGATTCCCGCCAGCAAACTCTGGCGGCGAGTAGAGCCGACATCCACGACGGCAAAACGTCCGCAGGCAGATCCAGTGCTCCCGCCTGCTGAAACGGCGGGGCCGAGCAAACGGCCGCGTCATGAACAGGCCGACACCGCTCGGGCAGACGCATTGATGGAGTCGTTGATTTCGCGACAGCCGAATGTTTTGGATCTGTCTGCTGGCCAATGGAAAAACTGGGGGAAAACCAGCAAACCGGAACAGGGCGACTCGATAGAAATAGACGGCGCCCACTTCTCGATTGTCTCCACTGGCGGTCAACCGCACACCGGCCTGGTTTACGTACAACATCCGCGATTTTCGCCCGAGGGCTACGACGGTTTTGAACACGTACTGATCAATGAGCCTTCACATCAGCCGAAGTGGGCAATCCAGCGCGACGGCCAATGGCACGTCGTGGAAAACCATTTGCCGTTCGAAATGCCGATGGCGCAATACGTCTCCAGTGCCTTCAAATATTTGTCGGAACATACCGAGCGCGCCCTCGCACGCGGGGTATTCGATCACAGCAGACAATCCAAAGCCCTCGACAACCATGCGTTGTCGATGATGGTGTTGACCTTTCGGCACTGGCACGACCGCATCAATAACGAAGCGCCGACCACACGCGGCCTTCTCGACCCGTTGATGCTGTTGCCCAGACTGTCGGTACAACCCGACCCACTGTATCCCGGCGGCCTCCTTTCCTTGCCCCCGTCCAACGCGCATAGGTTTCAGCGGATCGATTTCGATCCACAGAAGTTTCCCGGTGAATGGGCCGAATACGCAGTAGCACCCACCCCTGCCAATCTGCGCAACGTGTTCGGCACGCTTCTGCGCAACAACGGCTACACGCTCCATCCGTCCTCGCGCGCATTGCAGGAAGGCGCATTGATCTTTCACCGCGAAGGCGTCGCTGCGGTGTTCGTGTTGAAACTGCCGCGCATCACCGGTCACTCGATTCCTCGCCCCACGTTACCAGGCAGCGAAATCTCCGGTTCTGCGTTTCAGGCAAGGCTGACCCCCGCGGCCCAGCGCGAGTTGAACATTCACCTGGCCCAGAAACAGGTCATCTATCTGGTGGGCGGCGTGCAACCAACCGGGCCGGGCAAAAAGAGTTTCTTCATCGTCAGAGAAGGCTGAAAGCCGTTCGTAACCCAATAACCCAATGGAGCACCAAGGATGGTGAAGCCACCCAAGCCAATTCCACTGACCACGCCGTCCGACGCCTTGTCGACCCCGCCGAGACCGGGATCGAATCAGTCCGCGGGCTCCCGTTCCGGCACCGACACTCCCGATCTCGCGGCAGGCAACGCTTTCCGCCCCCCAGAGCCATCGGAAGATGCTGCACCAGACGCGACCGCTCGCCTGCCATCGGTAGTGGTCAACGCATCGCCTGAATCGATTGCCAGGTTGCTGGAGAGCAATATGAATTCCATTACCTGGCCCGCTGCCAATACCCATATGTTGCGCGCGATCGACAATGGCCTGTTTCACAGCCCGCAGGGCGGCACGTATGCGCAGGTCATCGGCGAGGGTTACCTGCAAGTCGAGCGTCAAACGAACGGGCGTTATCGAGTTTTCTGGCCTGCGTCTCTGGGGGAGCCCGGCCCGTTTCTGCAACAGATCGACGGCCAGCCCTTCTGGAGGCCCGACTCGGTTGATCGAGCGGTGCTCTCCGCCGAGGCAGATCGTGCGAGGGCAGGCGCATCAGGCGGCGAATTGCCCAGTCATCTCACAGCCGACCAGGCCAACTGGCGAACAAGAAATACCGCGGCCAGCCCGGACGGCCTCCGTCACGACAAACGCGGAGCGACCTATGTCGAGATGGAAGACGGCACGCTCTGTCTGGTGCGTCGGCAACCCGAGGGGCACTACCGGCAGGCTTCCGCCCACGAACGAAACTGGCTCGGCGCAGACGTTGAACAGATTCCGGGCAGCGGACAGTGGCGGATAAAAACGCCGCAATCATCATCGCAGCATGATTTACCGCACCCCGTGCACAAACGGCCTGCGAGCGAGGCCGACGAAAGTTCGCCCGCACCCGGCAAACGTCCCCGCCTGGCAGAGGAGCAAACACCAGACGACACAGGGTCAATATCCGGGACGACAGCTGATGCCCGACCGCTGGCACCGGCCACGTCTGCCGGGGAATGGCGGCACTGGGGGATGACCCTCAAACCCGAATGGCATGACTCCATAGACATAGACGGTCAGCACTACGTGATCGTGCCGCAACGCGTACTGCCTGACACTACCCTGGTCTTCCTTCAACACCCGCTGTTCAGTCCGGGTCGATACGACGCGTTCGAGCAGATGCTCAAGAACAATCCGTCACTGCAACCGAAGTGGGCCATCAGGAAAGATGACCAATGGACAGTGGTGGAACTCCCGTCATTCGAAAAATCGCTGACTGAGTCTGTAGCCACCTCTTTCCGGTACTTGGCCGACCACTCCTTGAGCGCCATCGCCAGAGCAGCGTTCAACGAGGTCAACCACAGCGAAGTCATCAACGGTGATGGACTGCGCGTGTTGTTCGACACCTTCTATCACTGGGAAAACCGAACCCTTGCCCTCGCCTCCAGACGCGAGCTCGCTGACCCGCTGATGATGCTTCCCGTGTTGCCCACCCAACCCTCCGCCCATCTGAATGGACAGACACTGTTGCTGCCCTCGCCCTTTGCCACGGGTCTGGAACGCATCGACTTTGATACCCGGATGTTCGAACAACGATGGCGTGAGGCCGTGCACGCCCCAGGCTCCAGCCTGCGCGCGTTATTCAGCGAGCTTCTGCAGGACAACGGTTATGCCGTGGATCGCACCAGTCGACTGTTCAGCGAGGATGCCTTGCTGTTTCAGCGCAGCACTCTGGACGTGGTGTTCGTCTTGCGTCTGCGTCCAAGCACCCCGGACGGCAGGGTGAATCGCAGGAGCGATCCTGGCGACGAACTGCTGGTACCGACACTCAGGGCCCGCCTGGCGCGATCCAGATGGCGGCAAATGCTCGAACCCGACAAGGTCGTTTATCTGGTCGGCGGCACGCAAACCGTCTCTGCGCAGCAGACGCTGCTGTTCATCGTCAGAGAAGGTTGAGCGCCATGTCCATCCCCAACCAACCCCATCGAGAATGACCTGCATGGCCAAACCACCAAAAAAAATCCCGGGTACCGCCGTGGCCGATTCCACCACGGGGCCTCGTTCACCGGCGGCGGAGTCGGCTGATATCAGTCCCGTCCCTGGCGCGGCTATCGACACCGTGCGGGTGGGTGAACAGCGCATGGCTGACCTCACGCCCCATGTGCCGACCGGCGAATCGACACCCCCACCATCGGTGCTGGTCAGCGACCTGCCTGCCCACCGTCCATTGTCACCCAATACTGCGTTGCGCTCGCTCACCTGGCCCGCTGAAAACCTGCATTTGTTGATTCCTCTGGATATCGACAGCGGCCTGTCCATCAGCGTCGATGGCAGGATTTATGCCGCTGTCGAAAACGAAGGCCATTTGCTGGTCGAGCGCCAATCCGACGGTCGCTATCAGATTCCCTTCGATTTCGCCCCCGGAGTGCCCGGCCCGTTCGTCAGCAAAATCAGGGACCAGTCATTGTGGCGTTTCGAGATCCCGGACTGGCTTGTCGAAAACTCAGGCAGACCAGCCCCCTTCACGCCCCCGCCTGGCCCGATTGCCGGTCACACGCCGACATACCTGGCGCCGCATCTGGCGGCCCGGCTTTCTCCAGCAACAGACTCACCCGATGCGATTCGGTATGACCGGTACCGAAAAACCTATGTGGACACAGCCGAAGGCACGGTCATGGTGGCGAAAAATGACAAGGGCGATTATCAGCAAACCTCCGCCGCAGATCGCCACCCCTCTGGCGTATTTCTGGAACGGATGCCCGGAACGCTCTACTGGCGGCAAAAAAATCCGCAAACCTCTGCCCGCCACGACAATCCACGTCAGGACAGGCGCCGACCTGCAACGCCGACCGACTCCGCACCTGGCCCCGGTAAACGGTCGTTCATGGGCAACGACGCAGACAGTGCCAGCGATACGCAGGCACTTGCCCAAAGCCTGATTTCGTCCAGCGATGGCACGCTTGATCTGTCTCATGGGGCATGGCGCGACTGGGGCAAGACAACCCCTTGGCCGCTGGAAACGCACGTTGAAATCGACAACCTTTATTACCCGGTGGTGACTCAGACCCTAATCGCCGACACCCCCATGGCCTATATGAAACACCCACGGTTTTCACCGGATCTGTATGACAGTTTCGAGCGCATGCTTGTCACCGACCCCGCCTTGCAACCCCGGTGGGTGGTCAAGATCAATGATCGATGGAGCGTTCTGGGCCAGCGCTTGCCGTTCGAGTTGCCGCTGACGCAATACATTTCAGCCCATTTCAAATATCTCACCGAGGAATCGACCAGTTGCCTCGCCCGAGCCATGTACAACCAGGCCAGCAGATCCGAAATCATCAACGGCCACGGTCTGGCGGTATTGAATCAGACGTTGCGCTTCTGGGCCGACCGGACGAACAACAAGGTGCAGCGACAGGATCTGGCCGAGCCACTTTGCCTGTTGCGCAAACTGCCGCCCTTGAATGAGGCCCAACGGTCGTCAGCGCTTCCTTCTTCGCTGGGTGAAGGTTTGCAGCGACTGGATTTCGATCCGGGGCAATTTGCTCAGCTCTGGATCGATCATGCCGTGCTGCCGGCGACACCTGAACTGCGAAAACTGTTCAGCGCCGTACTGACGAAAAACGGCTACCGCCTCGAGCCTGCAACGCTCAGCACTGGTGAAAACACGCTGCTGTTCCACCGGGAAAAGATCAACAGCCTGTTTGTATTGACCTTCCCTGCAGTCAGCGGTCAGCAAATACAGCGCAACGCAACGCCCGGGATTGCCTGGAGTGATACCGACCTGCAAATCCGTATGGGTGAAAAACAGCAAACATTGGCCACTTATAGAGAGGAACAGCGGCTGGTCCATCTATTGGGTGGCATTGATAAACGCACGCAACGTCTGGCAACGCTGTTTATCGTCAGGGAGGGCTGAGTCCTTTCAGGACAAGTACAACCAATGAAATAACCCAACGTCGCAAGGCGACGATGGCCATTTGTTGCCTGCGGGACGACCGTTACAGGCACCCGGCAACAAACGCTGCACGGCCCATTCAATCAACCGATGGCCCGACAACATTCAACGATCGATCACTTAGAGATACGCCAATGACTAAACCACCCAAGCCCCCGATGGGCAATCGAACGCCTGATGCTTCTACGACCCGACCGGTGCAGGATCAGGGGCCGCCCCATTCGCCCGCCCTTATGATTGGCCCTATGCCTGGCCCGTTGCTTGCCTCGTTCCTCGACAACGTTCCCACCGCAAGTTCAGGGAGGGATACAAGCCCACAAGTAACAGTGACGTACATAACCGATCCAGTGACTACCGACCTCAATGCGAAACTCAGGGAGATTTCCTGGCCCGCCTTGCAGAATCATCTGCTGCGACCGCACGAATCCGTGGACGGCTTGTTCTTCAGTCCCGAAGGTCACCTTTATGCGCATCTTGGTGAAGGTGGCTATTACCGCGCCGAACACAACGTCGATGGCGACTTGCAGATTCCCTGGCCCGCCGCTCCGGGTGTAACGCCTCCCCTACTGAAAAAAATCGACGGTCAGCCACGCTGGCGTCTCGAGGCCGACTGGTATTCCCGCCCGCCAACGTCTGAAACCCGGTTACCGCCAGTGCTGGCACCCGCGCCCCCCTCCCAGACGTCACTCTTTCTGCCCCCGCACCTGGCGGCGCTGCTGACCATTGCGCCAGACACCACGAACGGTATCCGTTACGACAAGCACAAAAATGCTTACATCAACATGGCAGAAGGCACTGCCATGGTGCGCCGCAACGATGATGGCCAGTTTGAACTGGCGTGGTCCGGACAGCGGTCAACCGGCGATCTGGTCGAGCAGATACCGCAAACAACGCTCTGGCGTCGCAAGGTCGGCGGCGCGGCGCAAGCGGACAATCGCCGACCAGCCCCCGCCGCCGAGGAGCCGACAGCCGGGCCAAGCAAACGGCCACGCCTGGAGGCTGAACCGGACGCTACCGGGCCCTCTGCTCCTGTGTCATCTGCCAGCGACTGGCATGCCTGGGGAAGCGCCGTAAAACCAGGCACCGGAGACTCTATCGAGATCGACGGACAACACTATCCGATCGTTTCGCAGGCAGGACATGCCACTGACGCCCTGGTCTTTATCAAACCCCCACTGTTCGCCGCCGAAGGCTTCGAGGCTTTCGAGCAGATGTTACGCAGCACCCCGCAGTTGCAGCCCAAGGGCGCAGTGAAGTTGAAGGAAAGATGGGGAATACCGGTCAACGACAAATGGGAGGTCGTCGCTGGCCCTCCATTTAAAAAACCCCTCGCGCAGTACGTGGCCGATACTTTTCCATACATGGCAGATCATTCGGCGAGTGCCGTCGCCCGCGCCATGTTCAATCGCGCCAATCACGCCGAAACGCTCAATGGTTACGGGCTGAACGATTTGTTTGAAACCTTCCAGTATTGGGCAGTCAGGCCGCAAAACATGTGGGATCAAAAAGTCAGCCGATACGATCTGGTCGACCCGTTGTTGTTATTGCCTGCGCTTTCCCGACCCGGCGAGAGTTACATTGCCAAACCGTCAGGATTCGCCGAAGGCCTGCAACGTATCGACTTCGATTTGCAGCGCGTGCCTCAGCATTTGCGCAAGATCAACGACGAGTATCGCAGCAAAAAACTGCGAACCCTGTTCCAGAGCCTTCTGACGGAACAGGGTTATCAGGTTTCCTATAGCTTTCGGGGATCGGCGGCCCAGCAAGATGCGTTGATGATTCAGCAGCAAGGTGTCGACCTTGTATTCATCCTGCGCTTCCCGGCCTTGATGCAGGGCAACTACCTGGATTTCGATGTCACGAACTGGCTGCGAACCAAAGCACTGGTCAACAAACATGAGCCTTCCGACGAGGCCCTGTTGAACAAAGCACTCGCCGAAGACAAGGTCGTATATTTGATGGGCGGTCTGGAAAGAGATCCTTCGGGCCAACCGAGTCTTTTTGTTTTCCGCCAAAAATAACGATCGCTTCGGTTCAAGCCTTAAGCCTGGCCAAGTCTGACATCAGCCCGACGCAGACGAAAAAAAGCCCGCAGTGTGAGCGGGCGAAAGACCAAAGAAGCTATATGCGCAGTCGCTTCCCGGTGGGGGCAGCTGCTTGGGGGTCAGCTGCCCCGGTACGTGGAATAGCTGTAAGGCGAAATCAGCAATGGCACGTGGTAGTGATCCTGTTCGGCAGAAATGCCGAAGCGCAGCACAACCACGTCCAGAAAGGCCGGTTCCGGCAACTGAACGCCACGGGCGCGGTAGTAATCGCCCGCGTGGAACTGAACCTGATAAACGCCGGTACGATAATCATCGCCTTGCAGCAGCGGCGCATCGACCCGGCCATCGCTGTTGGTTACAGCACTGGCGACCAATTCCAGTTGCGAACCTTCAACGCGGTACAGCTCGACCTTGATCGAACTGCCCGGGCAACCGTGTGCAGCGTCCAAAACGTGTGTTGTCAAACGTCCCATTGATTCTGCGCGCCTGGCCGCAAAGAGCAGTCAGACTTCGCGCCTCCCGAAGTCAGTTGAAAAGGAGACCGCACCGATTCGGAGCACGAAACGCTGCGGCGAGCGATTGATTAAGACACTTTTCAAAAAAATTGTACACAATAAAAACGACATTTTTCACATCACCCCCGCCATTCGGGGGTTTCCTCGTGTTCTGCCAGCAACACGCCTATTCATTGAACCTCCTATCCATTAGCTGACTGGTCAGGCAGGTTTCTTGCAGGCTTACGCCAATAGCAGGAAAAGATGACAGTCGGTGAAAAATGCGAAAATTCAGGCTTACAAATTGCGAATAAAGTTGTATACAATCAGCCCATCGCTGTGACGCCAGCCTGCCAGGCCGCCACACAAATCTGTCAACGAACAAGAAGGAAGACTGCAGTGAGCGCTGACTACCCACGCGACCTGATCGGTTACGGCAGTAACCCTCCTCACCCACACTGGCCGGGCAATGCCCGCATCGCCCTGTCGTTCGTACTCAATTACGAAGAAGGCGGCGAACGCAACATTCTGCACGGCGACAAAGAATCCGAAGCCTTCCTCTCCGAAATGGTTGCTGCTCAGCCGCTGCAAGGCGCGCGCAACATGAGCATGGAATCGCTTTACGAGTATGGCAGCCGCGCCGGCGTCTGGCGGATCCTGAAACTGTTCAAGGAATTCGACATTCCGCTGACCATCTTCGCCGTCGCCATGGCCGCTCAGCGCCACCCGGACGTGATCCGCGCGATGGTCGATGCCGGCCACGAGATCTGCAGCCACGGCTATCGCTGGATCGACTACCAGTACATGGACGAAGCGCAGGAACGCGAGCACATGCTCGAAGCGATCCGCATCCTCACCGAAATCACCGGTGAGCGCCCACTGGGCTGGTACACCGGCCGCACCGGCCCGAACACTCGTCGCTTGGTCATGGAAGAAGGTGGTTTCCTCTACGACTGCGACACCTACGACGACGACCTGCCCTACTGGGAACCGAACAACCCGACCGGCAAGCCGCATCTGGTGATCCCGTACACCCTCGACACCAACGACATGCGCTTCACCCAGGTGCAGGGTTTCAACAAGGGTGACGACTTCTTCGAATACCTCAAAGACGCCTTCGATGTGCTTTATGCCGAAGGCGCTGAAGCACCGAAAATGCTCTCGATCGGTCTGCACTGCCGCCTGATCGGCCGTCCGGGTCGCATCGCTTCGCTCAAACGCTTTATCGAATACGCCAAAAGTCATGAACAGGTGTGGTTCAGCCGTCGCGTCGACATCGCGCGTCACTGGCACGAAACCCAGCCGTACCAAGGGGCCGCCCAATGAGCCGCTTTCAAACCCTGCAACCGTCGACCCTGAGCCGCGACGCTTTCGTCAATGCCTTCGCCGACATCTACGAACATTCGCCATGGGTGGCCGAGAAGGCCTACGACCTGGGCGTAGATGCCTCGATCGACGAGATCGAAACCCTGCACCAGCGCATGAGCGACATCCTGTTGAGCGCCGATCACGCCAGTCAACTGGCACTGATCAACGCTCACCCGGACCTGGCCGGTAAAGCTGCCGTCCAGGGCCAACTGACCGAAGCCAGCACCAATGAACAGGCTGGCGCCGGTATTCACCAATGCACGGCCGAAGAGTTCCAGCGCTTCACCGAGCTGAACGACGCCTACAAAGCCAAGTTCAAGTTTCCCTTCATCATGGCGGTAAAAGGCAGCAACCGGCATCAGATCCTCGCGGCGTTCGAAACGCGCATTCACAACTCGCAAGATACCGAGTTCAAATGCGCGCTGGCGGAGATCAACAAGATTGCCCTGTTCCGTTTACTGACTCTTTAGCAAGCCTGACCCGAGTACATCAAACGCGGAGAGTACCCAGGGTCTTGCAAGCATCCCCAGCCACTTTTTTAAAGGCAGACAAGAAGAATGAAAGCTTACGCCGTACCTTTCGAAAAATTCGTCAACCTGGCCGATGCCCGTCTGGGCACCAAAATCATCTCGGTCACCGATGACTGGTTCGCAGACGCCAATCGTCTGTTCCAACCGACCCCGGCCGTATGGAAGGAGGGCGTGTTCGATGACAACGGCAAGTGGATGGACGGCTGGGAATCGCGCCGCAAGCGCTTCGAAGGCTTCGACAGCGCTGTGATTCGTCTGGGCGTACCGGGCTCGATCAAAGGCGTCGACATCGACACTTCATTCTTCACCGGCAACTTCCCGCCATCGGCCTCTCTGGAAGCGTGCTTCCTGGCCTCGGGCGAGCCTGATGAAAACACTCAGTGGACTGAAGTGCTGTCGGCCGTCGAGCTGCAGGGCAACAGCCACCACTACCACGAAATCAGCAACGACCAAGCGTTCAGCCACCTGCGCTTCAACATCTACCCGGACGGCGGTGTTGCCCGTCTGCGCGTGTACGGCATTCCGTTCCGCGACTGGTCGGCGGTTGGCGATAACGAGCAAGTCGATCTGGCAGCAGCCCTCAATGGTGGCCGCGCCCTCGCCTGCTCCGACGAACACTTCGGCCGCATGAGCAACATCCTCAACCCGGGCCGTGGCATCAACATGGGCGACGGCTGGGAAACCGCACGTCGTCGCACGCCGGGCAATGACTGGGTCATCGTCGCGCTGGGTCACCCGGGCGAGATCGAGAAGATCGTCGTCGACACCCTTCACTTCAAAGGCAACTACCCGGACACCTGCTCGATCCAGGGCGCATTCGTCAAGGGCGGTACTGACAGCCAGATCGAAACCCAGTCGCTGTTCTGGCGTGAACTGCTGCCGAGCCAGAAGCTGGAAATGCACGCCGAACACACCTTCGTCGAGCAGATCAAGGCGCTGGGCCCGATCACCCACATCCGCCTGAATGTGTTCCCGGATGGTGGTGTGAGCCGCCTGCGTGTACTGGGCAAGGTCGCTAAATAAGCAGTGAAGCCATTCGCGAGCAAGCTCGCTCCCACATTTGGAATGCATTCCCCTGTGGGAGCGAGCCTGCTCGCGAAGGCATCAAAACAGTCAACACAGAATTCGGATAAGAAGAACAGCATGCGCACACTACAGATTGAACCGCTGAGCAAAGAAGCCTTCGCCCCTTTCGGTGACGTGATCGAAACCGACGGCAGCGATCACTTCATGATCAACAACGGTTCGACCATGCGCTTCCATAAACTGGCGACGGTCGAAACCGCTCAGCCTGAGGACAACGCGATCATCAGCATCTTCCGCGCCGACGCGCAGGACATGCCGCTGACCGTTTGCATGCTGGAACGCCATCCGCTGGGCAGCCAGGCTTTCATCCCGCTGCTCGGCAACCCCTTTCTGATCGTGGTCGCGCCAGTTGGCGATGAACCTGTATCAGGCTTGGTCCGCGCCTTCGTCACCAACGGCAGGCAGGGCATCAATTACCATCGCGGCGTCTGGCACCACCCGGTGCTGACGATCGAAAAGCGGGATGACTTCCTGGTGGTTGATCGCAGTGGCACAGGCAACAACTGCGATGAGCATTTTTTCAAAGAGGATGAGCGTTTGATCCTCGCCCCCCACCAATAAGAGAAGGTCTGATCACTCGACAACAAGAGTGACAGGCGAGAGGTAAAGACTGTGGAAGCACATCTGTTGGAATGGCTGAACCTGAGCGTGCGCTGGGTTCACATGATTACTGGCGTGGCCTGGATCGGCGCGTCGTTCTACTTCGTCTGGCTGGAGAACAACCTCAACCGCGTCAACCCGAAAACCGGCCTGGCCGGTGACCTGTGGGCGATCCACGGTGGCGGTATCTATCACCTGGAAAAATACAAACTGGCCCCGCCGGCGATGCCGGAGAACCTGCACTGGTTCAAATGGGAAGCCTACTTCACCTGGATGTCGGGTATCGCGCTGCTTTGCGTGGTGTTCTACTCCAATCCAACGCTCTACCTGCTGGCTCCGGGCAGCACCCTGAGCGGCCCTGAAGGCGTGGCCATCGGTATCGGCTCGCTGTTTATCGGCTGGTTCATCTACTCCTTCCTGTGCGACTCGGCCCTGGGCAAACGCCCTGCTCTGCTCGGTTTCATTCTGTTCGTGCTGATCATCGGCGCGGCGTATGGCTTCAGCAAAGTGTTCAGCGGTCGTGGTGCGTACCTGCATGTCGGCGCGATCATCGGCACCATCATGGTCGGCAACGTGTTCCGCATCATCATGCCAGCGCAACGTGCACTGGTCGCGGCGATTGCCGAGAACCGCACGCCGGACCCGGCGCTGCCAGCCAAAGGCTTGCTGCGTTCGCGTCACAACAACTACTTCACCTTGCCGGTGCTGTTCATCATGATCAGCAACCACTTCCCGAGCACCTATGGCAGCCAGTACAACTGGTTGATCCTCGCTGGGATCGCGGTGTTGGCGGTGTTGGTGCGTCATTACTTCAACACCCGTCACGACAGCCACAAGTTTGCCTGGACGCTGCCAGTTGCGGCGGTGGGCATGATCAGTCTGGCCTACGTCACCGGCCCGATGCCGATGTCGACCGCGCCGGAAGTGGCCAAGGCACCCGCCAAAATCGAGTACCAACCGCTGCCGGAAACGGCACTGGGTGGTGGTTTGAAACCGGCTGAAGCGGCACCGGCAGCCCCTGCCGAACCTGCAACAGCACCGGCGCAAGCCTCCAACGCAGGCCCGGGTTTCGACAAAGTGCACACAGTGATCCAGGAACGCTGCGCGGTTTGCCACTCGGCCAAACCAACCAGTCCGTTGTTCAGCGCAGCTCCGGCGGGTGTGATGCTCGACACCCCTGAGCAAATTCGTCAGAACGCGGCACGCATCCAGGCGCAAGCCATCACCACGCAGATCATGCCACTGGGCAACATCACTCAGATGACCCAGCAGGAACGTGACCTGATCGGTGCATGGATCGCCCAGGGAGCGCAGACCAACTAAGCAACAAAGCTTCGCGAGCAGGCTCGCTCCCACAGAGATCGCGTTCCTCTGATGGGACTCG
>NZ_JBSVXS010000074.1:0-27573 GCF_054070155.1 Pseudomonas sp. SDT291_1_S447 | reverse complement strand
TGGATCTGCGCCGAGCAAAATCCAATGTGGGAGCGAGCTTGCTCGCGAAGGCGGCCTCATGACCGCCACAATATTTCAAATGTGAATCAAGCCTGCGCCGCCGCCGTCACTACCGGTCTTTCCGGCTTGCGCAGCGCCTCCAGTCTCGAGTTGCTGTAGTTCGATTCGCGGAAGAAACGCCAGTGCCCGAACAGGTCGTAAACATGCGTGATATGCCCTTGTTCCTGATAGCCCAGGCGAATATGCATCTTCAGCGCCTGTACATTGGCGTTGTCGCAGATATCCACGACTTTTTTAAAGCCTCGGGCAGACATGACTTGCCAGAGTGCGGTCTGTGCATCGACGGTCAAGCTACTGCCGAAATAGTGCCGGGTAATTTCCGCGCCGAACTGAAAGTATTCACCGGGCTTGACCGGGAACGTGCAGCGGTAGAAGTGGCGGTCGTAATAGTCGCGAGTACTGGCCCAGACGAACCCCACGGTGTGACCGTCCGGGTCCAGGTACATGTGCCCCGTATGCCCTTCAGCGGCCAGTTCGGCCATGGTCTCCACGCGGTCACCAAAGTACTTGCCGAACGCCTTGGCGTTGTCCTCGGTGATGTCGACTCTGCGCAAGCCTTCACAGGGGCGCAGTTTGTTCGGGGCAATCGGCGTGACCAGGTCGCGCTCCATCCACAGCAATTCACGGTGAGCGAACACGTAACGTTTCCACAGCGCGCCAAGGGTGCGGCGCAGGCCTTTTTGTTTGATGCGCAGAAGCAGATTTTCGATGACGCTCATGATGCCCTCCGAGGCGCTAGCCCAGGTGTGTTGGATGGTGTTGCCGGTTGAATTTCGGATGTGTTCGCCGCCGTCAAGTTGCCGGCACGCGGTGCGCGCCATTTTTGCAGGGCCGGTTTGACGTGGTGCCAAAGGCGTAGTCCCAGGCCCAGCAGCAGACCGCTCGGGCGCCATGAGTAGAAACTCCAGCGCCAGTGTTCCAGTTGCCCGGTCATGCGTTCGTGCAGTTGATGGCTGGAGTTTTCCAGGCTGACCCGCGACGCGTCGATCCAGCGCCAGTGCTCATCCAGCCCCCAACGAATCCATTCCTCCAGCAGCACCCGGCCGCTACCGAGGTCGGCGTACTGCGGCAAAAACGCCAGGTTGTAATCGTAGAGCCGGCCCTGTTCGAGCAGGCCGAGGCGATAGCTGATGCAGCGGCCGTTCAGCTCCAGCGTCACGACCCGCACCAGGCCTTGAGCGGCGAGGGCGGTGAAAGCGCTTTGCATCCACCGACAACTGCGTTCGGTGGCGAAAATCCCGACGCCCTCGTCACCTTTCCAACTGACCGCCTCGACTTCCTGCAGCGCTTCTAAAATCGTAGGCATCGACAGCGCATCGGGGGTGATTCGCCGCACTTGCGCACCGCATGCGGCAATCCGTTTGCGTGCCCGACGCAGCTTGTAGCGCGGGTCGCCGGAGATCTCCTGATGATCGGCATCGCTGATCAGATGCACCGGCACCCGGCAACTCAGGCGCCGTTCAGCCGTGGAACTGCGCGCCATCCATTCGGTGAGCGCACTTTCTTCACCGGCAGGTTCCGACAGTTCATTGAGTTGCAGCAGCGCATGGGGCAGATGTTTGCGGATCAGCACCAGCGCCTTGTGCATGTCTTCGCTGCCGAGCAACGACAGCAGGGCCAGGCGATCGGCCATTGGATAACCCAAGTGATGCAAAACGCGAAACGGTACGCCAGCGAAGCGTTCGCGACTGGCCACCAGTGGCAGGCACAGCAGCAATTGCTCGGCTTCCCAGCCGAGCAGAATGTGCAGGCGCTGATCCTCGTCCAGGGCCTGCTCTGCCGCGCACAACCAGCCAAGATTGTTGAACGGCGTGTGGTCGGCCACGCGCGGGCGCAGTGCCTCGTAGGCTGTTGCCGGGAAGTCGGCAGCGCACAGCGATGTGCGCCATTCGAATCGCATCACCATGGGTTCAGGCCGCCGTTGCTTTGACAGGTGGACGGGAAGTTTTACCCAGCGCCGCCAGACGCGAGCCGCTGTAGCGGGTTTCGCGATAGAAGCGCCAGCGGCCGAACAGCGTGTAGATATTCATGATCCGCTGTTGTTCGGTATAGCCCATGCGCAGGTGCAGCTTGAGCGCCGGGACATTGCTCGAGTCACAGACATCGACCACTTTGCGGCAGCCTTTCAAGGCCATGGCTTCCCACAGGCGCAGTTGCAGATCTACCGACAATTCGGTGCCCCAGTAGGCACGGGTCAGTTCGCCGCCGAACTCGAAAAATTCGCCGGGTTTAACCGGGAACCGGCAACGGTAGTAATGCCGATCGAAATAGTCGCGTGGTGTGCCCCAGATAAACGCCACGGCATCGCCTTTGTCGTCGATATGCATATGCCCGGTGTGACCGTCACTGGCCAGCTCGGCCATGACGCCGACGCGGTTGCCGAAGTAGCGGGTAAAGGCGCTGGCGTTGCTTTCGGTGATCTTCAGCATGCGCAGTGGCGGGTAGGGTTTGAGGCTGTGTGGCGGCACTGGGCTGACCAGATCGCGCTCCATCCACAGCAGTTCCTGATGGGCAAAAATGTACATTTTGCGGATCTTCGCCAAGGTCGCTCGCAGGCCTTTACGACGGATATGTCCGCAGAGTCTTCGCAATACATCCATGGTCTCTTCTCCTGTTAAGGGTCCCACGCACAGCAAGAGGCTCGCGGGGCAGAACATCGAAGGGCGGTTCATGAAGCGCTCCAGGTCAGGGCAAACAGGGTTTGCCCCGGTAATTCGAAACGTACGCGCCCGTTTTCGCAGACAAACGGTATGTCGCGGCTGCGATTGTCAGCGCCGAAGAAACGCAGGGCGCTTTGGTTCAGCGGGCATTTGGCACCGCTCAGATCAACCCGTTGCAGGCGCGTGCCCTTGTTCACCCCGAGCAGTGCGCGCTGCTCGTCGCCGGCCATCGCCAGGACATCCACCTCAAAAGCGTCGTTATCCAGTTGCAGCACTTGCGGCAGCCAATGCCGGGCGATGAATTGCTGGGCAAGGCCCACCGGTTTCAGCTCGAAGCGACCATCGTCGTGTATGCGCACCATGCCCTTGCCGTAGGGCGGTTCGTCGGCGGCCTGAAACCAGTTGAGCATGCTCAGCAGTCCATCCTGAGAAGCGTTGATGACCACCGAGGCCCACCACAGCGAGGTGAAATGGGTTTCCTGATCGTAGGGGCTCAGGGCTGAGCCACTGGACAGATTGGTCTGATCCAGCAGCAACGCTTTGCGTGGCTGACCTTTAGCGTCCAGCCCCACCAGCTCTGCTGCGCGGCGCACGCTGTCGCGGTAGACCCTGGTGGCCAGCAAGTCGCGAATCATCCATTCATGCCAGGCCAATGCATCGACCTGATCGGCGGATTCACTGAGTAGACGCCGCGCCCAATCGATGCCGCGCTTGTCCGCTGCGTTTTCGGTGAACGGCCCATTGACCAGCCGCGAGCTGGCCGGCATTGCGATGCGCACGCCGGCCTTGGCGTTGGCCGGGTCGCTGCGCACCTGCCGCGCCATGCTGCTGAAGATCGCCCGGTATTGTTCGTAGCTTGAATAGTTGAGATTAGGTTCGTCGGCGAAACCGATGTAATGCGTGCCTTTGCCACCCAGGGCGCGGGTGCCGGCGAGCCAGGCGTCGAGGCCGCTGTTGCTTTGTCTATCGGCGCGCAGATCGGCCTGACGCCCGGTGCCGGCGAGCAGGGTGATGTCCTGGCGAATGCCGAAGCGATTTTGATAAAGCTGACGGAACGCGTCTTCGAAATGTGGATTCTTCGCGGTGACGTCAACGAAGCTGTAGTAGCTCGCAGCGGTGGGTTTCAAGGCATCGAGTACGGCGTGACTGGCCGGCGGCGGTACGAGGTAAGGCAGTGCGATTCCCAGATCCGGCGTGCGTCCGAGAATTTTTTCGTGCAGGGTCAGACGCATCTGCCCCGGTTCTGACTGTAAGGGTTTGAGCTGCTGCGGATTCTGCGCAAACAGATTCGCCGTGCCATCGAGCCAGAATGCGGCCTTGCCCCTACCTTGCAGAAGCAGGCGCCAGACCTGCGGTTGTTCGCTGACGGGCAGCGCGACTTGATCGAACTGCCAATAGGCACGATAGGGTTTCAGTGCCAATGACAGTTGCTGTCCATCGCCAACCCGCTGTGCCTGCAAACCGCTGACGCCGCCATGGAACTTGCCGGCCAGCACCGCGTGTTCGCCGGGTGCGACTCTGAAATACAGCTCAGTGGCGTTACGTACTTCCGCGCTGAAATGCACCTTGGCCGGGGCAAACAGCGCCACGGTTTTTTCGTCATGTTCGATCCGGTAACCGCGGAAACTGTAGCCGGGAATCTCCAGTTGATAACTCGCAGCGCCAGGTGCCAGCGGCCAGCTCTGGCTGCCACGGGTTTCATTGGCCTTGATCAACCGTTCGCCCTGCAACTTGCCCTGACCGTCGAGCAGGTAAAGATGCTCTTCGTTAGCCTCTGCCTGCCACGCGGGCACCCAGCTGACGGTCACGGTGTCTGCGCGATCGGCCTGCAGATACAAACTGCCGTCGCGGATATCGCCCCAGCGCATCGACGCCGCGTAGGCGTCCAGCGTCAGGCCGAGTCCGAACAGCAGGGCCAGGCGTTTCATGCTGTCTTCCGACGTTGCAACATCAACCACATCGGGGCGATGTCGCTGGGCAGGATGATCAAGGTTTGCCAGAACGGCACGTTGCTCAAGCGGCAATAAAGCACCAGCATCGCCACCGTCACCGCCAGATAGGCTATTGATGAAGCCGCCGCTGCACCGACAATGCCGTAGGCAGGAATCAACAGCAGATTCAGCGCCAGGTTGAGCAGCGCGCCGATGCCCATCAGCAACGACACCGTGCCGGGGCGATCCTTGCCAATCAGATCCAGGCGCAGAATGCTCGCATAGCACAGGCCCAGCAGGCCGGGCAGCAACGCGAGCAGCGCCGGATACGCCGGTTGATACGCCACGCCGAACAGGGTGACGATCAACCATTCGCCGATCACTGCCATGGTCAGGCAGGCGCCGAGCATCACCGTGGCGGTCAGGCGCAGCGCCAGCGGTGTGACCTTGTCCATGCCTTTGTCCTGTTGCAGCAGTCGCTTCATCAGCGGCGTGGTCACCGCTTCGGGAACGATCAACAGCAGTTCGGCGGCGGCGCTGGCCATGGCGTAGTGGCCGAGCGCGGTACTGCCCAGCAGGGCGCCGATAAACAAGTAGTCGGAGCGCAGAATGATCTGTTGAAACAGCAGGTCCGGATGGCTGCGCGCACTGAATCGCAGCAGCTCGTTCTGGCTCGCACGGTCCCATTGCAGTTGCAGCGGCTGTGCGCGTTTGAGCCACATCCAGCCGACCAGCACCACCAGGCTGATGCCGGCCAGCCAACTGATCAGCGCGGCTTCGAGTGCTGCCTCTTTCCACATCCAGAACAGCGCAACAAACAACAGCAGCGGCGCGAGGGATTCGACCAGCCGCAGAACATTGAAGGCGACCACGCCACCCGATGCGTTGTGCAAGGTCAGCAGACCGCTTTTAAGGACGGTCAGCGGCACCGCCAGCAGCAACAGCCACGCCAGCAGACCGAGCTGCATCGTCACATCGAGTTCGCTGCCGAACTCACGGGCCAGTGCGACCACCAGCAAGGTCAGCAGCCCGGCCAGAACACAGCCGAACACCAACACCTGAGCGAGCAACAAGCCCATCGGCCGCTGATTGGCCGCTTGATAACCGACTGCCGAATTCAAGCCGCCGCTGGTCGCCGCGCTGATCAGATCCGGCAGGGTGCTGAGCAGGGCGAACAAACCGCGTTCACTGGGGCCGAGAATCCGCGCCAGCAACACATTGCGCAGCAGGCGCAAGGCAATCATTGCCAGTTTGGTGCCCATGCTCAGGGCCAGATGCTTGAGGTAGCTACCGCGACTCATGGCCGTGCCCCGCGATAAATGCGCCACGACAACAACGCCGGATTGCACGCGATGCGCTGACTGACGCCGAAGCGCGGCAGGTTCAGCGGGTCGCCTGCGCCGCGATAAATGCCGGTGCCGGTGCCGAGGGCGAACGGATAATCGTGATTGGCGATCTGCTCGCGCACGCGTTCATCGTTGTCGCCGTTGGGGTAGCAATACACCGGCAGTGGGCGGTTGCAGCCGTTGTACAAGGCATCGCGGCTGCGGCTGATTTCTTCGTTCAGGCGCTGATCATCCAGGCCGGTGAGGATGGCGTGGCTGGCACCGTGCGGGCCAAAGCGCACCAGCCCGGAAGCCTCCAGCGCGCGCACTTGATGCCAGTCCAGCGCTTGCGGCTGTGATTCGGCTGGGCACTCATCGGTGAGTTTTTCCAGTTCCTGCGGGTCAAGTGTCTTCAACCCTTGGAGGAAATGCAGCAGCGCCAGGCTGCGGCGGTCGACATCGATGTCGTCGAGCAGTACCGGCAATGGGTGATGCATGAACTGCAGGCACTCGATCAAGTGCATCCGCGCTTTTTCACCGTGGCTGCCCCACAGGGTTTCGCCAAGGCTTTCCCACCAGAAACGCTGACGGCTGCCGATGAAATCGGTGGAGAGGAAAATGCTCGCCGGTACCTGATGTTTCTGCAGCAGCGGGAAGGCGTTGACGGCGTTGTCGCGCCAGCCGTCATCAAAGGTCAGCGCCACCCGTGGGCGCTCGCTGCGCAGCGAATTGGGCTGGAGGATTTCCATCAGCGGCACGCAATCGAAATGCCGACGCAGCCACAGCAGTAAATGCTCGAAGGCCTTGGGCCCGACGCACAGTTCATTGCGGTGCGGGAGGTTGGCGGCACGGTCGTTGGCCAGCACCCGGTGCAGCATCAGAATGACCCCGGCACCGTGCAACTGGTTGCGCCCCACTGACGAGTTGAGATAGAGCCAGCCGCTGGTGCGTTTTAGCAGTTGTTTGATCGCCATGGCATGAGTCCTCTCAACGATTCTGGTCAGGATTCCACTGTGCGTAACGTTGCCCGCGCAGGAATTGCCACAGACCGACGCTCATGCCGGCCAGCGTCACCAGCAGGAACGCCGCGAGGCGGAACGGTTTCGGCAAACGGTGTTGCGAATCCAGCAGGCCGGCGATGGCCACCGCGTAGCCGAGCAATTGCGCAACCAGGCTCAGGCGATAGAAACCGTGCTCGTTCCACAGCCAGAAATTGCTCAGCAGCAGCGGCAGCAAGAGAATCGGCGCGAGGCGGCGGATCAGTTTGTGGCTGATCAAGGCGATGGAATACAGGCCGTACTTGAAAGGGTTCAGCAGGGCGCTGCGTTGCGCCAGGCTTTGCAGGCCACCGACCGTGACCCGCTGGCGGCGGCGCCATTGCTTGCCCGCTTCGTCGACGCCCTGGTCGATCACTTGCGCCTGGGGGACGTAAACGATGCGTTTGTGCGCGACCGGCGCGCAGGTACTGATGAAGAAGTCGTCGTTGACCTCGGCCGGTACGTTCTGGAACAGCTCGCGGCGCAAGGCTAGCAGGGCGCCGTCGGCGGAGACCATGCAGCCGGTGCGATTCTCGACCCGGCGCAACCAGCCTTCGTAATGCCGATAGAGGCTGTCGCCAATACTCAGGCCGCCACCGGTGACGGGGATCACCATGTGCCCGGCGCAGGCACCGACCTGCGGATCACTCAACGGCGCGAGCAAATGGCCGAGGGTGTCGCGCGACCATTGGTTGTCGGCGTCGGTGAACACCAGAATGTCGCCGCTGCTCACGGCGACGCCGGCATTCAGTGTGGCGGCTTTGCCCTGGCGCGGCAGGTCGAGAACGGTGATGCGCGGGTCGATCACTTTGTGCGCGCAGGCCACGGTGTCATCGCTCGAGCCGTCGCTGGCGAGAATGATCTGCAGCGTGGCGGGCTGATAATCCTGGGCCAGCAGGGTGCGCAACTTGTGCTCGATGTGTCGGGCCTCGTTGTGCGCGGCGATGACAATGCTGACGTTCAACGGCGGCGCCGGCGCGTGCCGCCAGGCCGGGAACAGCGGCGCCAGCAAGGTCAGCAGCAGCGGATAGCCGATGTAGGCGTACGCCGGCAGCAGCAGGCACAGGCAAAAAATGAATTCAGCCACGGGCGGGCCTCCGGGCGTTCCAATGACACAGACTGAGAACAAGTGCCGCGCTGGGCAGGTGCAGGCGTAACCAGTGCAGACCCCACAGCTGCAAGGTGAGGCGAGCATTGTGGTGCTTGATACTCTGCCGCACGCTGAGCGCCAGACTCGGCAGCAGGGTCAGCACCAGCAGGATCATCGCGAGCTGCGCGAGGCCGGCGAGCAAGGCAACGATCAGTAGAAAATCCGTCATCCAGACCAGCAACGACAGCAGCGGAAAACGCAGCAGGCGCAGGCTCATGCCATGGGTGCGCAACAACTGCAGGTGGCTGCCCTGGCGCCACAGCTCCTTGCCCATCCACTCGCGCCAGTTCATTTCGTAGCCCCAATGCAGGGCGATGCTGTTACTGGTCGACAGCAGCCGAGCGCCCTGTGTGCTCAGACGCAAGGTGTATTCCTTGTCTTCGCCGGTGCGCAGGGTTTCGTTGAATCCGCCGACGACGTCAAACCACCGTTTGCGCATCAACAGGTTGGCGCTGGGCAGCCAGTCCACGGTGCGACTGGCGTGCGCTGATGGACGCAACATGCGCCGTTGCCAAGCGGTCGCGTACCACGGCGCGGCGGCGGGGGTGTGCAGGTCCAAGCCAAAAATGTCGCCCTGATTCTGCGCTTCGAGAGCGAACAATTCGCTCAGCCAGTCTTCGGGCATTTCGATATCGGCATCAATGAACGCCAGCCATTCACCGCTGGCAACCGTTGCGCCACGATTGCGCAAAGCGCCGATCAGCAGGCCGGGCAGCACCAGCACCTGTGCACCGAATGCGCGGGCGATCTGTGGCCCGTCATCAGTGGAACCGTTGTCGACGACGATCAGTTCACAGTCGATGTCGGCGGCGTTCGCGGCTTTGCGGGCGGCCAGGAGGGTGCGGCCGATGTGCCGTGCCTCGTTGTACATCGGAATGACGATGCTGATCCGGCTCATGCTCTGGCCTCCGTCAGCGGTGCTTGTTCAGCTTTCAGGCGCAACACCCAGGTCAGTGCAAGCATGATCCACAGGTACTTCAGGTTCGGCGCGCTGAGAAACATCAGAAACAACGTCAACGACAGAAAACTCATGCCCAGATGGGTCATCAGGTCGGCGTGCTGCCATTCGCGCCGTTGCAGCCATTCGCGTCGTGCGCGGATCAGGTTGTAGAAACCCTGCACGAGCATGCCGACAAACAGCAGGCCGGCGGGAATCCCCAATTCGCTGAAAATCTCCAGATAAGTGTTATGCGCCCGGCGATACAGGTCGCCGATCTTGCGGTTGGCCGAGAATGCCTTGGCGTAACCGGTGGTTGCATAGTGCAGCGGGAAGGTCCCGGGGCCCGAGCCGAGCAGCGGATGCTCGCGGATGATCTGGCTGCCGACGACAATGTACGAGGCGCGACGGCCGAGGGATTCATCCTGAGCCTTGGCCCCGGCGCTCAAGATACTCAGCGACTGGATGCGCGCCAGGTAACCGGCAGGCATCGCATAAATCGCCAATGGCAGCACGATGGCCGCGCCGAGCATGGCGAATCCGAAATGCCGCGGACGGATACGGTTGAGGTGCTGGCGGTAATGCCAGACCCCGATCGCCAGACTCAAGGCGAGTACCACCAGCCCTGAGCGCGACTCCGTTTTGGTCATGCCGCCGAGCAGCAAAAGGCAGCAGCCCGCCCAGAACAGACGGTGCAGCAGATTCGGGCTGCGAATCACCAGCAGCAGGCCCAGCGGCACGGCGAAGGCGATCAGCAGAGCAAAGGCATTCGGGTCTTCGAGCAGGCCGGCGGCGCGGCCCTTGTCCTGGAATCGGCTGGAAAACATCGCCATCGCGCAGGTGGCGCTGACGCTGAGCGTGACCAGCCGGGCGAACAGATCGAGGTTCAGCTCGCGGCCGACCAACAAGGTGATCACGAACAGAATCAGGCCCACGCTCAGTTCACGCAGATGACTCTGTGACATGCCCATGTTGTCGGTGGCGAGCAGGCTCAGCAGGTACAGCGCCATGAAACCGATCAGGTAGCGCCACAGATTGCTGCGCAGGCGCTGCGATGGAATCTGATGCAATGCCAGTTGCAACGCCAGGATCAGCGCCAGCGAAGCACCGATCAATTTGCTCCCGGATAACGCGCTGTCCTTGAAGAACCCTTCAAACGGTACCAGCGCGGCAATGCCCAGCAGGCCCCACGACGGTTTGCGGTACAGCACCGTGAAACCCAGCAGCCCCAACACCGCCCCCGGCGCCAGATACGGATAAGGACTGACCAGCAAAGCCATGCAGACCAGTGCCAGCAGGCTGACGATCGAGAGCGGGAAAATCATGCGCGTGCCTCCCGTGCCGTGTGGATGTACAGCTGCGACCAGCGTTCAGCCAAAGCCTTGAGGTCGTAGCGTTCCTGTTGTGTGCGTCTGGCGTTGTCGCGTAGTTGTGCGGCCAGCTGCGGTTCGGCCAGCAACGTGTCGAGCTGACGGGCGAGGGCGGCGGTGTCGGTCGGTGCGGCGAGCAGGCCGTTGTGACGGTCCTGCAAGACATCGGGAATGCCACCGACCGCGAACGCCACCACCGGCACACCGGCCTGCATCGCTTCGAGCAGAATCATCGGCGTACCCTCGGTGCGTGAGCTGATCACCAGCGCATCGAGTTGCTGCCACCAGCCTTGCATTGCCGTCTGATAGCCCGGCAAGCGAATCCGCTGTGGTAAACCGGCAGCGTCGATACGCGCCTGCAAGGCCTCACGTTCCGGACCGTCACCGAGCATCACGGCGTCCAGTTGCGGATGCTGGTGACACAACGCAATCAGCGCATCGAGAAACAGATCCGGGCCTTTCTCGCTGCTCAACCGGCCGACGTAACCGACCAGCCAGCGTTGTCGTTCCAGCGCCGGTGGCAGCGCTGGCGCCGCTGGCAAACCGTTGGCAATCACCTGCAACTTCTCGGCACGGACGCCAGCCTGACGGTGCAGCACAGCGATGCTTTGCGCGACGCAGACCACCCGCTTCACCGAGTCCGTGCGGCACAGTTGCAGGCTTAGCCAGGTGTAGAACTTTTGCTTGCGACTGCGCGGGGTGAAACCGTGCTGAGTGATCACCAGCGGCAGGCGCAACACAGTGGCGCCGACCCAGCCGAACACTAGCCCTTTGAAGTTGTGCGTGTTGAGCAACGGCTTGTCACCACGGCGCTGATGCAAGTGCCGCAGCAGTCCGCCGAGCCCGGCACAGCCGCGAGCCTCCACCCCGGCCTGGCGAAAGCGCTCGATCAGCTCTGGTGGCGCATCGAGGAACAGCACCTGGTGCTGCCCCGGCGTCGCCAGGCAATGATCCAGCAACATCCGCTCGGCGCCGTAGAAGCCGCCGCTGCTGAGCAAGTGAATGATCGGCAGGGCGACGCACGGGGTGGACGCCGCGTTCAATTGCGCACCCAGTGAACCAAGCTCGGCACGGTCCAGTTCTTGTGCGGATTGCCGGGCTGCGACGTTTCTTCGTTGAGCACCAACAGCACCGGCAGGCCCAGTTCATGACTGATTTGCGCAGGATGCTTGAAGCGGTGATCGAAGAACTCACGTACGTAGACGAAGGCAATGGCCAGCAGCAGTCCGGTGAGCAGGCCGAACGGAATGATCAGCATCGGTTTCGGAAACGCCGCCTCGGTCGGTTCATACGGCGGACTCAAGACACGGGCGTTGGACAAGTCGTTATCCAGCGCGCGCGTCGTGCTGCTTTCGGCAAAGCGTTGCGCATAGGTTGAGAACGCTGCGTGCAATGCGCCGATCTCGGTGTCCATCTGGCGCAGCTTGCTTTGGGTTTGCTGCAATTGATGGATGCGATTCTTGAACTCGGCAATGCGCGCGGTTTTCTGCTCGATGACCTGGCTGACCACCGACAGGTCGATCGTGCGTTCCTGGATGCGGTTGTTGACCACTTTGAGGAACTGCTGGCGTGTGCGGGCAATTTGCTCGCGGGCCAGCAACATCGGCTCGCTGCTGGGCTGAAAGATCGCCAGGTCGTTCATATAGCGGCTGACCTGAGTGGTCAGTGCCTCGCCCATCTGCCGGATCTCGCGATCCTCGAACGCGATGTTGTCCACCGTCGTGGTGAAGGTGAACGGGAAGGTGTAGTCATTGAGTTTGTTGGTGTTGGCGCTGGCCAGGCTGGTTTTCAGGTAATCGAGCCAGCGCTGGCTTTGCAGCAAGCGATCGCGATACAGGTTGAGTGCCTGCTCTTCGGTGTTGATCGCGTTGAGGCGAAAGGTGATCTCCTCTTTCGGATCGGACGAACCGACGTTTTCCAACAGGCTCAACCGTGCGCCTTCCAGACCGTCGAGGCGGACCTGATACTGATGCTTCTTGGTCTCGTAGAACGAGTGCGGCAGCTCGATCGATTGCAAGGCCTGACGATCGACCAGATAGTTGCGCAACAGCGTGGCAACGAACGTCGTGCCCTGGGCGGGATCAGGAAAGCTGTAGACGATCGAGATGACATTGGAACCCGGCAGGGTTTCAATCTTCAGATTGTCGATGGCCTCCTGGGTCAAGCCATCCAGTGCCGTGTCGCGCACCGGATCGGTTTCCATGCCCAGTGCATCACGCAGCGGATTGATCACGTATTCGCGCAGCGGCGTGCTGACATAACGCTTGAACGGTTCGGCCAGTTTGCTGAGCATCCCCGGCGGCGGGTTGTACTGACCCTGATCGCGCAGTTCGCTGATGGTCTGACGAATCAGCGCCGGCGAACGGAGAATGTTGCTTTCGGTTTCCATGTCCGCCAGCGATGGCGGAATGAAGGTGGCGTTGTCCTGGGTCAGCGAGGTGGTCGCATCGCCCTGGGAGAGTTTTTTCGACTGCACGATCACCTGCGCGGTGATATCGAAGCTCTGTTTGAGCAACAGCGGCAGCAACAGCGCGATCACTGCAAAGATCAGGAAGATGCGCTTCACCAGTTGCTTGTTGGCGAAGAAAATCCTGAAGAACTCGTGCAGGTAATTTTCTTTTGGGTTCATGTCGTTCACCTGAGAGTCAGTTGTCACTGCCTTTGTTGTCGACGCGGTAGCCGAAGCTGAACCCCACGCCCTGGAACAGCACCACGTCGGCCAGTTGGCGGGCGAGTTCGCCGGCGCTGGCCAGTTTGGTTTTTGGCACGTAGAGCATGTCGTCCGGTTGCAGGTAAGCGATCTGAGGGGCATCGCCCGACAGTGCTTTCTCGACGTCGTAGTTCATGGCCTGCACCTGATTGCCGTTGCGCCGCATGATCACTACCGAATCGAGACGCGCCTTGACGTTGGTACCGCGCGCCAGGGTCAGCGCCTCAAGCACCGACACCGGCCGGCGGATCGGGTACGAGCCCGGTTGAGCGACTTCGCCGAGCACGTAGATCTCGTTGCCGGCGGTGGATTTCAGCAGCACATCCACAGTCATCCGTCCTGGCAGTTGCGCGTACTTGCTGTTGAGGAAGGTTTCCAGTTGATTGACCGTCATGCCTTGCAGCGGCACAGCGCCGATTTCCGGAAAACTCGCATAGCCATCGGTGCCGACGGTGATTTCGCGGCTCATGCCGGTGGCCGGATGGTTCAGCGCGCTTTTGAGATTTTGCTCGTTGCTCAGCGGGCTGAGAATCTGCACCGAGAGTTGATTGCGGTTGGGCTGGAACAGTTGCTTGCGTTGATAGGCGCGCTGGATTTCCTGCCGCGCCTCGTCGCTGGTCAGCCCGGCAATTTTCACCGAGGTGTTGGCGCCCGGCAGTTCGATGGTGCCGTCAGGCAGCACCAGTTGCGTGCCGTTGAGCTGACTGGCGGCGGTGAAGTTCAGGCCGATCTGGTCACCCGACTGCACGCGGTAAGCGTCCGAGCCGCTGGTACTGATGTGGAAAATCACATCCAGCACATCTTTCGGGCGCAGGGTCTGCTCGACCCTCGGCATGTCGGTGGCTTGCGCATTGGCCGGTGTGGCGGTGAGGATATTCACCGGCATGTTGCGGGTGTCGGAGTTGCTGGAGCAGCCTGCAAGCGGCAGCAACAGCAGGACAAGCATTTTGGCGTTCATGGCGTCATCCTTTGCGTTCGCTTACAGGTTTTTGTAAAGCCATTTGGGCATGTAGTACTTGCGCCGGTTGAACACGCTACCGACCACTTTTGCCCCGGCCTGAGTCAGTCGCTGCACGGCGGCCTGGGCGACTTCCCAGCGGGTGTCTTCGGCGCGTACGACAAGCACCACGCCATCGACTTGCGTGCTGATGACCAGCGTGTCGGCGTCGGAATACACCGCGTCGCCATCGATCACCACAAAGCGGTACTGGCTACCCAATTGATCAAGCAACGGGCTCAGACGCTCGGCGGTCAGGTGCTCCAGGGTGCGGATCGGCCGGCCGTTGGGCAGCACGTGAAACGGCAGGCTCGAGACCTGCACCACGCAGTCCTGCAACAGCGGCGGTTTGTCGGGGTTGAACAGCAAGTCGCGCAGGCCGCGCTCCTTGCTCAGGTTCAAC
Organism: Pseudomonas sp. SDT291_1_S447; assembly: GCF_054070155.1. NCBI lineage: Bacteria > Pseudomonadati > Pseudomonadota > Gammaproteobacteria > Pseudomonadales > Pseudomonadaceae > Pseudomonas > Pseudomonas sp. SDT291_1_S447. The sequence continues at coordinate 12,993 of NZ_JBSVXS010000074.1, read as the reverse complement.
TGCTGGGTGAGATTGCTCGCCGACTGACTGGCATCGACCAGCAGCACTTGGCCGCTGCTCATTTGCGCCAGTTGGCTGGCCAGCGCCAGCGCACTGGTGGTGGTGCCTGAGCCGGGGTTGGCGGCGGTCAGGAACAGGATCCGCAGATCGAGATCCAGCACGGTCGAGGTCAGGTTCGATTCGCTGGGGGTGGCGATGCTCAGGCTTTTGTTGGTTGAACCGTCCATTAGCTTGCTCCGTGGCCGCTGAATACTTTGAAGGGGGTTTTCAACAGAATCTTCAGATCAAGCAGAAGGCTCTGCTCGGCGATGTAGCTGAGGTCCAACTCAACGCGCTGGTCGAAGTCGATATTGCTGCGTCCGGAGATCTGCCACAGGCCGGTCATGCCGGGGAAGATCGCCAGACGCGCGAGGTGATTGTCCTTGTAGCGGTAGGCGTTGAACGAGGTCGGACGCGGGCCGACCAGGCGCATGTCGCCGGTCACTACATTGATCAGATTGGGCAGTTCATCGAGGCTGGTGCGCCGCAGGAAACCGCCGATGCGGGTGATGCGCGGGTCGTGGTCGATCTTGAAATCGATCGCGTCGGCACCGTGCTTGTTGAGGTGGCGCAGCGATTCTTTCAAGTCTTCGGCGTTGGCGACCATGGTGCGGAATTTGTACATGCCGAATTTGCGACCGCGGTAGCCGGTGCGTTTCTGCACGAACATCACTGGACCTGGGCTGCTGAACTTGATGACCAGCGCCAGACCCAGCAACAGCGGGGAAATCAGCACCAGGATCAGCAGCGCCCCAAGGCAGGCGACCACGCGATTGGTGCGTGACAGTTGCCATGGGCGACCGCCGTCGCGGCCCGTGAACCAGCCGCGACCCTGGCGATGAATCGCCGCGTCGAGACGCATTCGGTGCTCGGGATCCACGCGCTTGTCGCGGCGCATTTCTAGGATCGGTACACCTTTCTCATGTCCAGTCATGGAGTCCTCCACATGAATTCAGCCGCGAACGGCGCGTGGGCGATAGGCAGTGGGGTAGTAGTCGCGGAACCAGGCGATAAAGCGTCCGAGTCCCTCATTCAGCTCTATCCGGGGCTGAAAACCGGTGGCCTGGGCCAGATCGCTGGCCTCGGCGCAAGTGTTGAGCACGTCGCCCGGTTGCAGCGGCAGCAACTCGACAATGGCGGTCTGACCGAGGTGCTTTTCCAGCAGCGCCAGATAGGTTTTCAGCTCGACCGGGTGCTGCCCGCCGATATTGAACAGGCGCCACGGCGCCATGCTGCTGGCCGGGTCGGGCTGCTCGCGATCCCACTGCGGATTGACCTGCGGTGGCTGCTCGATGAGGCGGGCGATGCTTTCGATGATGTCGTCGATGTAGGTGAAGTCGCGCTGGTGCTCGCCGTAGTTGAACAGCTTCAGCGGCGTACCTTCGCTGATCGCCCGGGCGAACTGGATCGGCGACATGTCGGGCCGGCCCCAAGGCCCGTACACAGTGAAAAAGCGCAGGCCAGTGCAGGGAATGCCGAACAGATGGCTGTAACTGTGCGCCATCAGCTCGTTGGCTTTTTTAGTGGCCGCGTACAGCGACAGCGGGTGATTGACTCCGTCCTGCACCGAGTAGGGCGTGTGCTGGTTGGCGCCGTACACCGAACTCGACGACGCGTAGATCAGGTGCTCGACCGGGTGATGCCGGCAGCTTTCGAGAATGTTCAGAAAACCGTTGAGGTTGCTGTCCAGATACGCCCGTGGATTCTCCAGCGAGTAACGCACCCCGGCCTGCGCGGCGAGGTGGATCACCACTTGCGGACGTTCGCGGACAAACAGTGCTTCGATGGCCGAGGCATCGGCCAGGTCAACCGTAGCGAGCTGGAAATCGCCGGCCTGCTCACGCACCCACTGCACGCGGTCGTGCTTGAGTTGCGGGTCGTAGTAGCCGTTGAAGTTGTCCAGACCGACTACCGAGTGCCCGTCGCGCAGCAACCGCAATACGCAATGAGCACCAATGAAACCGGCCGCACCGGTGACCAGGATCTTCATGGCCGCAGCCCTTCAGGGGCAATGTGGCGCAGGCCGATGCCGCTGTAATGCAGGCCGGCGGCCGCCACTTGTTCCGGGTTGTAGAGGTTGCGGCCGTCGATGATCACCTTTGAGCGCAGCTTTTCGGCGAGCAGCTCGAAATCGACCACGCGGAAGTTTTTCCACTCGGTGCAGATCACCAGGGCGTCGGCGTCCTCCAGGGTGTCGTCGCGGGTGGCGCACAGGTGCAGGTCGTTGCGGTAGCCGTAGAGGCGCCGGCATTCGGACATGGCTTCCGGGTCGTAGGCCTGCACACTGGCACCCTCGGCCCACAGCGCATCCATCAGATAACGGCTCGGTGCTTCGCGCATGTCATCGGTGTTCGGTTTGAACGCCAGGCCCCAGATCGCGATCGATTTACCCGCCAGGCCTTGCGGGAACTGTGCTTTGAGTTTGCTGAACAGGATGTGCCGCTGCAGGTCGTTGACGTCGGTGACGCTGCGCAGCAGTTTCAGCGGCATGCCGTTGTGTTCGGCGGTGTGCAGCAGGGCGCGCAGGTCCTTGGGAAAGCACGAGCCACCGAAGCCGCAGCCCGGATAGATGAAGTGGTAGCCAATGCGCGGGTCGGAGCCGATGCCTTTGCGCACCGCTTCGATGTCGGCGCCAAGCAGTTCGGTGAGGTTGGCCAACTCGTTCATGAAGCTGATGCGCGTCGCGAGCATGGCGTTGGCGGCGTACTTGGTCAGCTCGGCGCTGCGGTTGTCCATGAACATCAGTTTTTCGCGGTTGCGGCAGAAGGGGGCGTACAGCTCGCTCATCTGCTCGCGGGCCGCGTCGTCGTGGGTGCCGACGATGATCCGGTCCGGGCGCATGCAGTCGGCGAGGGCGCTGCCTTCCTTGAGGAATTCCGGGTTGGACACCACGCGCACCGTGAGACTGCTCTTGTCGCGGCGTTGCAGTTCGCTATTGGCGGCGGCGAGCACCTGATCGGCCGTGCCCACTGGCACCGTGGATTTGATGATCAGGGTGCGGTCAGCTTCCATGTACGAAGCGATTTGCCGGGCGACGTTGAGCACGTGGCTGAGGTCGGCAGAGCCATCCTCATCGGCTGGGGTGCCGACGGCGATGAAGATCAGCTCGGCATGTTCGACCGCGTCACTGGCCTGGGTGCTGAACAACAGACGGCCAGCCTTGATGTTTTCCTCAAGCGTGCTCGATAAACCTGGCTCGCTAATGGGCGGCACTGCTTGTTGCAGTTGTTTAATCTTGTTTGGGTCAATGTCCACGCATAAAACGCGATGACCGACATCTGCAAGTGCGGCGGCTTGTATAAGTCCGACATAGCCAGTGCCAAATACGCTCACGTCCATCTGCGCACCTCAATAACACCAAAAAGTTAACTACGGAATGAGATAGTTAAAGGGGTATAGCGCAGCGTTTGAAAAGCGTGTCAGCAAAATGACATGTTGCATCGGTATAACACTTGAGCATTTTTTGGCGATTGGCCATCAAGTCATTGCTGCGATTGAATTTGTTGCTTTTGTGCAGATTTGTTCAGATTTAAAATATGCGATAAACGGTCGAAAGCCGCTTATTTAAAGGCTTGTAGCGTTTTGGCTGTGTCAGATTTGAGTCACCGTTTTTTTGACGCTTTCTACAAAAAACAGTCAATTCTTGCGCTTTGATGGCCGGGTGCTAGTGTCAGGTTCTGACTGACAAACCTTTGACTCCCTGCCGTTTTGCCCGATCGGTATCGCCATGTTCAGATATGCCAAAGAATTGTTCTTAATTGTTTATTTGTTGATGTATTCCGAATATTACATTGATCGGTTAAATGCTATCGGCCTCGGTTTTGCTGTACTTCTTTTTGGCGCGATGTTTTTGGCGCTTACTTTTGCGTTATATCTAATGGCGTATATAAGGCAGGCTCTCATTCGCCACGTGTTCGCATTGGCGATGTTTGTCTCGGCAGTGTTTTTCGATGTTTATACCCGGGTCACGGCGGATTACCTGACCTACAGCGGTTTCGTCTCATTGGTTTACTCCGGCGGTTTTATCCAGGAAGCGGCGTACCAGTACCGGGACGCACTCCTGCGTGGCGTGCTCAGCGGTTTGCTGTTGCTGTTCGGCATCGGTCTGAAACCACGCCATGGGCTGGCGATTCCCAACGCGTTACGTGTGGCGGCGCCGGTGTGCGGCGTGTTGCTGCTCAGTGCGGTGCTGTTCTTGCGTGCGGGAGAGGGCGCGCGTGGCTTGCCGATCATGTACACGCCGCTGGCCTATCTGAATCTGTTTGCCTACGAAGCGCTGCATAACACGGTCGGCCCGCGCGAACCGGTGACACTGGCGCGCACCTCGCAAGCCGTCGGCCATGACATCGTGTTGATCATCGACGAAAGCATTTCCGGCAATTACCTGGACATCAACGCGCCGTTCGGTGTGCACAGCAACCTCAAACAAGCGCGTCCTGGCGTCGACATCTTCAATTACGGCTACGCCGCGTCCATCGCCAATTGCAGCGCCGACACCAACGTGACCTTGCGTTACGGTGGCACCCGCGCCGATTACATGCGCATCAACACAACGTTGCCATCGATCTGGCAGTACGCCAAAAAGGCCGGGCTGCGCACCGTCTATATCGACGCCCAGCGCACCGCCGGCAATCTGCAGAATCTGATGACCGATACCGAAAAGAAGGACATCGACCAGTTCGTGCAATTCGACCAGACCAGCGTGCGCGATCGCGACATGGCGGCAGCGGCGAAGCTGATCGAATTGCTCAACGATGACACGCCGGAGCTGGTGGTGATCAACAAGGTCGGCGCGCACTTCCCGGTGCACGACAAATATCCCGATGCGTTCATGGCCTACCGCCCGACCTTGCCGCGCGGGCAGTTCACCGAGGTAGCGGATACCGGCGAGCGCAACGGTTTCAATGGTCAGCCGGATGACTGGGTGCTGTACCGCAATGCCTACAAGAACACTGTGTTGTGGAACGTCGGCGAGTTCTTTGCGCGGGTGTTCGCCCAGGGCAATCTGAACAATGCGCTGCTGATCTATACCTCTGATCATGGCCAGGATTTGCATGAGCGCGGTAATCCGGGCTTGAACACTCACTGCGGTGGCGATCCAGTGGAGGAGGAAGGATTGGTGCCGCTGGTGGTGATTCAGGGCAGCGATCTGAAAACGCTGGACTGGTCGGCACAACTGGCGGCGAACAAGGATCGTTCCAGTCACTACAACATCTTCCCGACGCTGTTGCAGTTGATGGGCTACGACCTGGCGGGGATCGAGGCGGTTTATGGCAAACCACTGAGTGTCGCGACGGCGGATGAATTCACCTTCAACTATCGCTTCAACGCGCGGTTGGGGGCCAAGCCTGAGTGGAAGCACATTGATCTGGGCAGCATTGTCACGCCGACGCAGGCGCCGGCGAGTGTGGCAGTCGGGCAGCCTTAACCCTCACCCGGAGGGAGAGGGGACTGACCAAGGTGTTTGTGAACGCTGCACCGACCCGAAAATTCTGAGTCGAACTCAGGTCTTGAATAGAATGCAAATCGGCTCCCTTTCCCCCTCGCCCCTCTGGGGGAGAGGGCTGGGGTGAGGGGGTAAGGATCTTGAAGTCACGCAAAGCTCAAATCTTCATACGCTCTTGAGCTCGATAAACCCCCGGTGCACACCCCAACCATCTTGAACAAGCCCGGTTGAAACTCTGCACATCGCTGTACCCCAACCGGTCAGATACCTCAACCAGCTCCAACTCTGCGCCCCGCAACAGATCCTCAGCCCGATAACGCCGATACTCATCGAGCAATTCGGAAAAACTCCAGCCCAACGCCTTCAGCCGCCGTGCCGCTGTGCGCTCGATCAAATGCTGTGTCGCGCAGAATTGCTTCCAGTCCGCCGCTGCCAGATCCTCGATCAGGTAATCGCTGACTTGCTCCAGCAAGGTCGGTTCGCTGTTGCGTCGAGTCTGTTCCAGCAGCTCAACCAGCGTCTGCTCCAGCGCCTGATTGCCCGGCGTCAGCGCGGCCACGAACAGTCGCGGATCAAGGCGAATCGCCGGGTATTTTTGCGCACCCTGCACCGGTGCGCGAAAGGCCTGTTCGTGTTCTTCGCTGCTCGCTGAAACCAGCGCCACGGCCAATACCGGATCACGACCCAGACCACTGGCCAGCAACTTGCGCCGCAGCATGCTGCACAGGCTGACCAGAATGTAATCGGCGATGGGCGCTGCGGCGCGCAGGCTACCGGCTTCGACCAGGCGCAATTCCACAACGCCGTTTTCGCGCACGATCTGCGCACGAAAATGCCCATTGAAGAAAGGGAAAAACCGTACGAAGTAATCGCAGGCATTTTCCAGCGACACCGCGACATCGAACAGATAGGTCAAGCCGTTGGTGGCGGTGGAGACGAACCGCCGGCCTGCCGCCAGACCGATCAGCGGATCACCGCTTTGCTCCACGGCAAACGCCCAGAAACGCCGCGACAACATCAGCGGAATACGCATGAACGGTGTGCGCAGGTCGAACAGGCTGCGGTGGAACTGTTCTTCAATGGCTTGGCGCGCAATACCACGGGCGAGCAATTCTTCAATGGCCGGCAACAGGGTCGGCGCGTAAAAGGCATTGGCGGGCGGCTGATTGATTTTTGTCATGTAGGGCTCACCGCTTGTTTCTGGACACTGGTTAGGCTGGCCGACGTTAAGCGATTTGCCGGAGCAAGACCATGCTTGATTTACGCCAGCTCGACCTCAACCTGTTGCTTGCCTTCGACGCGATTTACCAGCAACGCAGCGTCACTCGCGCCGCCGATGTGATGAGCCTGTCGCAACCGGCGATGAGCAATGCACTGCGCCGATTGCGTGAATTGTGCGGCGATCCGTTGTTCATCAAGAGTCGTTTGGGTGTTACGCCAACGCTGGTGGCGCATCGGCTGGCGGACTATGTGCGTTCAGCATTGGAGTCGTTGCGCGACGGGCTGCGGATGATTCCGGCGGCGCGGCAGAATGATCCGCTGCTGCGCATCAGCTGTCTGGATTGCCTGCAACCGGTATTGCTCGATGCGTTGCTCGAAGCGCCGCATGCCGATTGGCAGGTGCGCTACTTCCAGCCGCGTCGGCGCGATGCCTTGCAGGAACTGGCCAGCGGCAAGCTCGACATCCTGATCGATATCGATCAGCCATTGGCCGGGTTGAGTGGTTTGCATAAACGCACATTGGCCGCGGATCACTATGTGTTTGCTTACGGCGCTGCGTTGAAGGCGCCACCGCGCACCTTGCAGGCGTATTTGCAGCAGCCGCAGATTCAGGTGTCGAGCCGGCGCGACGGGCTCGGTCCGGTGGATTTGCACTTGGGCCTAAAAGGCCTGCGCCGCACCATCGCGGTGACCACGCAAAGTACCCTGGCGGCGAAGCTGATGGCTGACCGTCATCCGTTTGGCTTGAGTCTGCCGAGCCGGGTCGCAATCGCGTTGGGCATGCAACAGGCGCCGCTGCCGCTGGAGGATGCGGTGGAGCTGAAACTGGCGCTGTACATCGAAGCACGCTACCGCTTCGAACGTAGTCGTGAAGAAGCCATGCATTGTTTGCTGAATGCCCTTGGCGAAACCCAGCAAATCCCAGCGAAAACCCAGCATTTGTGGGAACGTGCGGGCTCGCGGTAGTGGGGGCAGCCACCAGCTTTCTTTATGCAGGAATGCGATCAACCTGTGGGAGCGAGCCTGCTCGCGAAAGCGGTATGTCTGGCACCGGGATGTTGGATGTGCCGGCCTCTTCGCGAGCAGGCTCGCTCCCACAGGGTTCTGTGTGTGATTGGATTACTGATTGGCCGCGAGCAAGCGTTGGTCGACGGTGAGGATCGCTTCGACCATCGCTCGCGCCGCCGGGGTCATGGAGTAGCCAACGCGGCTGACGATGCCGTAACCCAGTTGCAGCGCCGGGTCGTTGCGCGGCACGTCGATGAAGTCGAGCAAGTGGATCAAGCCCTGATCGACCTGTTCGCGCAGTGCTTCGAGCGTCGCCAGACCGATTGCATCGGAACGCAATACCACCCGTTGAATCGCATCGAACTGCGCACATTCAACGCTGGGATTGAAGTCCGGCTCGCCCAATATGTCGGCAAGGATCTTGCGAATCATTGGCGGGATGCGTGTGCCGACCACCGGATAATCGAGCAGCGCTCGCAATTTCAATTGCTGCTGACCGGCCAGTGGATGCCCGGCCCGACAGAAAAACCGCCCCGGCCGGGTACGCAGCATGTGTACGTGGTATTGCGGATCACCGACAAAATACCGCGCATCGGCGATCAGAAATTCGATCTGCTGCTCCCGTAGCCACAGCGACAATTGTTGCCAGTCGCCTTGATGAAAACGCGTGCGAATGGCCGGGTGCGCTTGAATGAATTGTGCCAGTGCTTCCGGCACCAGCACCTGCGCCGGATACGGCCCGCAACCGAATTGCAGTTCGCCGCCGGTGAGGCCGTTGTACTGGGTCAGTTCGTTGTGCAACGCCTGACTGCCGGCGAGCAAGCGCCGCGCATGCTGCAACACCAGTTCGCCTTGGCCAGTGAGGCGAAATTCACGGCTGCTGCGCTCGACCAGTTCGCAGCCGAGATCGCGCTCCAGCGTTTGAATGCTGCGGCTGAACGCCGGTTGACTGAGGCTGATCGCTTCAGCTGCACGGCCGAAGTTGCGATAGTCGGCGAGGGCGACAAGGTGGCGAAGCTGGCGTAAATCCATCATGCGTCTCCTGCATTCTGCGGATACTTTTAATGCATTGGATCGATATCACGTTGGCTGGCATAAGTACACGCCTGTCCCTCGGTAATCGTTGCCATGTCTGCACTCATGTTCGCCTCCAGCGCCTTCACCCGCACTATTCTCGGCCACGCCGAGCAATCAGGCTTGTGCCCGCAAACCTTGTTGGCACGGGCCGGAATCTGCGCATCGTCTCTCGACGGTTACGACCAGCGAATCCCTGCGCACGCGGTCGAGAAACTATGGCTTGAATGCGAGCAGGCCGGTGCTGCGCCGACGTTCGGTTGTGAATTGGTCAACGGTATGGCGACCACGTGCCTGCAAGGTCTGAACATTTTGCTCGACTCGGCGCCGACGTTGCGCACCAGTCTCGATTGCTTTGTGGCGTTTGCGCCGCGCGTGACCAATTACGTCGCGGTCGAGTTGCAGGCGTCGGGCGACGACGCGCATTTGCACCTGCGTCCGGTGCAGGGCCGGGCCCATCACTTCGGTCTCGACGCAGCGACGATCACCCTGGTGCGCAACATCGCCCGCCGACTCGGCAAGACGCCCGACGAGGTGTTCGTCAGCGTCACACTGTGCCCAGCACAAGCCGCCGGAAACTGGCTGCGCAACAACGGTATCCGCGTCGAACAAGGCGCTCATCCGCGTCTGACCCTGAAGCGCTCAACCCTCGAAGAACCACTGCTCGGCGCCAATCCGTTTCTGCACCAGAGCATGCTCCGTCACTGGCAAACCGAATCCGCTGCACCCACGCGCAACGACAGTCTGGAGCTGGCGCGGCACTGGCTGACCGCCGGCGATCAACCGATCGAACGCATCGCTGAACGCCTTGGTTATCGCCAGCCGAGCAACTTCATCCGTGCCTTCCGCAAACAGTTCGGCATCACGCCGAAGCAGTTCCGGCTCAATCCGCTGTAAGCACGCCGATGATTGTTTTTTGTCGGCCATCGCTTGTGTGTCGCGGCTGATGGTTGGGCACCGTGTCTGTGCTGAGCAAACCTGACCGGAGCCCAATAATGATAAAAACATGCTCGGTCACGCCCCAAGTCCGTCCGCGACTTGCCCGGCGTGGCCACACCTGCACGCAACCCCTGACCCTGGCGATCCTCGCCGCACTGTCGAGCCCCGGCTATGCCACCAGTTTTGAACTCAACCAAGACTGGAGCCTGTCGACCAAAACCACGCTGACCCTGGGCAGCAGTTGGTCTACGCAAAACCCCGACAAAAGCCTTATGACCCGCGCCAACGCCCTGCAAGCCCAAGGCATGCGGGCCAACGGCAGCAGCGTCAGCGCCGATGACAACCGGCTGAACTTCGAGAAGGGCGACCCGATCTCGCAGAACTTCAAGGGCCTGACCGATTTCAGCCTCGATGGGCAGGGGCAGGGCGCGTTCATTCGCTTCAAATACTGGTACGACACCGCCTATGAAGACGGCAACGGCCGCTTCAAGAAATTCGATGATTCGGGTTGGGATGACCTGTCGAAATTCAAGGGTTTCAAGACCCTCGACGCCTATGTCTGGAAGGATTTCCAGATCGCCGAGCATCCGTTGAACGTCAAGGTCGGCAATCAGGTGTTGTCGTGGGGCGAATCGCTGTTGATCCAGAACGGCATCAACGTGATCAACCCGCTCGACGTCTCGGCGTTCAATCGGCCGGGCGTGGAAATCAAGGAAGGCCAGTTACCGGTGGAGATGGTCTCGTTCAGCTTCGGCCTGTCCGATACGCTCAATCTCGAGGGTTTCTATCAGTACAACTGGCGCCCCAGCGTGCTGGATGGCTGCGGCACGTTTTTCGCCTCCAGCGATGCGATCCAAAAGGGCTGCGGGCCGTTGTACCTGAGCCAGGTACAGACTGACCAACAGATGCAGGCCGCCGGTTTGTACGCTTCCCCGCGTGGCAACGAATCACCGTCGGACAACGGCCAATTCGGTTTCGCGCTGCGCAATATGATCCCGGCGCTGAACGATGCGGAAGCAGCGATCTACTACATCAACTATCACTCGCGGCTGCCGTATTTCAGCCTCGATGCGCGCAATACCTCGCTGCCCGGGACTTTTCCCGGCGGCGTTCAGGCGCCGAGTTATGCCGCAGCGTTTCCGGAAAACATTCACCTGTATGGCATCAGTCTCAACGGCGTCGAACCGATCAGCGGCATCTCGCTGGCGGGTGAGTTGAGCTATCGGCCAAACATGCCGCTGGCGATCAACGCCCCGGACATCAACGTCGCGGTGATCTCCGGGCCGGGTGGCAGTTCCTGGGTCGATCTGCCGCCAGGCTTCAACACCAATGGCGGCAGTCGCTACGACGGCTGGGTACGCAAAGGTGTGTGGCAGATGACCGGCTCGGCCACGCAAGCCTTCGACAACATCCTCGGCGCCACGCGCTTGAGTCTGTTCGGCGAAGCCGGCGTGGTGCACATCGACGACCTTGGCGACGAACGTCTGGGCCGCAACGCCGCGTTCGGCCGCAGTGCCCCGCGCAACGGCACGGCATGCAACACCGTGGCCTCGGGCGTGACCAATCAGTACTGCACCGACAAGGGTTTCGCCACCGAGTGGTCGTGGGGTTATCGCCTGCGCGCGAGCCTCGAATACAGCGACGTCTTGCCGGGAATCAACCTGATTCCGGCGGTCAACTGGCGCCATGACGTTTCCGGTTATTCCTACGACCCGCAAGGGCCGTTTCAGGAAGGCCAGCAAGCCTTGGGCCTGAGCCTGACCGGCGTCTACATGAACGATTACAGCGTCGAACTCGCTTACAACGCCTTCTTCGGTTCGAACGACTACAGCACCCTCGACGACCGCGATTTTGCCTCGGTCAGCTTCAAGGCCGACTTCTAAGGAGAACCCTTATGCGTATTCAAATGTGTGTATTGGCGCTGGCGTGCAGCGTCGGTCTGGCGCAAGCCAAAGGTAACGATCCAGCTGCGCTGGGCAAAACACTGACGCCGATGGGCTCGGAGATGGCCGCGAACGCCGACGGCAGCATTCCGCCGTGGAGCGGGGGGCTGGCGAGCAACGCCGGCACCGTCGACAGCAAGGGTAGCTACAGCGATCCGTATGCGGCGGAAAAACCGCTGTTCACCGTCACCGCGCAGAATCTGGCGCAGTATCAGAAGTTTCTCAGCCCCGGGCAGATCGCCTTGTTCAAACGTTACCCGGACAGCTACAAGATGAACGTCTACCCGACACACCGCAGCGCCAATCTGCCCAAGGATGTGTTGGAGCAGAGCCGCGCCAACGTCGCCAAAACCAGCATGGCCGATGGCGGCAACGGTTTGCACGACTATGCGCGCGGCATTCCTTTCCCTTTGCCAACCGAAGGTCTGGAGGTGATGTGGAACCACATGACCCGCTATCGCGGCGGCAGCTATGAGCGCATCAGCAGTTCGGCGCTGGTGCGCGAAAACGGCGCGACCAGTTATGTGCGCAACCAGTCGCTGATCAACTTCGCCGATACCGTTTCCGGACTGGAGCCGAACGCCAACACGCTGTTCCTGTTCAAGAGCCGGGTGCTGGAACCGGCGCGGTTGTCCGGCGAAGCGGTGCTGGTGCACGAGCCTGTCGATCAGGTCGCCGAGCCGCGTTCGGCCTGGCAATACCTGCCGGGACAACGCCGCGTGCGCCGCGCGCCGATGATTGCCTACGACAACAGCGCCCGTTACAGCAACGGCCTGATCACCGCCGACAACATCGATGGCTACAACGGCGCGCCGGATCGTTTCGACTGGAAACTGATCGGCAAGCAGGAACTGTTCATCCCCTACAACAGCTACAAGATCGGCAGTCACGCGCTCAAATACGACGAGGTGATCAAGCCCAGTCACGTCAATCAGGATCTGGCGCGCTACGAGAAACATCGGGTGTGGGTGGTGGAAGCCACGCTCAAGCCGAACGCCCGGCACATCTACGCCAAACGCCGGTTTTATGTGGACGAAGACAGTTGGCAGATTGCTCAGTCGGATCAATACGACAGCCGTGGCGAGTTGTGGCGCAGCGGTGAATTGCACGCGATTCAACAGTACGACCATGGCTTCACCTACAACGTGCTGGAGACTTCGTATGACCTGATTGCCGGGCGTTATTACGCCGGTGGCCTGGCCAACGAAGAGACCCAGCCAATGCGCGTCGGATTCGCGGCGAAGACCGACGATTACACGCCGTCGGACCTGCGACGCTGGGCTAAATAACCTCTCACCATCACCACAACCCCTGTAGGAGCTG
>NZ_JBSVXS010000073.1:0-28092 GCF_054070155.1 Pseudomonas sp. SDT291_1_S447 | reverse complement strand
ATTCACTGAAGTGTTGGCTGATCCACCGCTATCGCGAGCAGGCTCACTCCTACAGGGGATCTCCATAGCGCCAGAAATTTTGGGCATATCTGTTAGCGACACGCGCTTTTGCTTGTTCTTGCAGCTTGCAGCTCAACCCTCGTCACTGCCTTATCCATTAGCGCCATCCTTGTAGGGCAATCCCTACCCCCAACCTTCCATCCGGCTGAGGCGATTCTCTCCTGCGCCCCGATTTGCGTGCCAGTCAGCAACCACTAGGCTTAATCCACAAGCAGTCATCAACAACAAAGGTGTGGGTATGAGCCAGGTCGATACAAACGCAGGGGCCAGTGATGTGCTGGTCAGCTTTCGTGGAGTGCAGAAGAGCTACGACGGCGAGAACCTGATCGTCAAAGACCTCAACCTGGACATTCGCAAAGGCGAATTTCTCACCCTGCTCGGGCCGTCCGGTTCCGGCAAGACCACCAGCCTGATGATGCTCGCCGGTTTCGAAACACCGACCGCCGGCGAGATTCTGCTGGCTGGGCGCTCGATCAACAATGTGCCGCCGCACAAACGCGACATCGGCATGGTGTTCCAGAACTACGCGCTGTTCCCGCACATGACTGTGGCCGAGAACCTCGCGTTCCCGCTGACCGTCCGTGGCCTGAACAAAAGTGATGTCAGCGACCGCGTGAAGAAAGTCCTCAGCATGGTTCAGCTCGATGCGTTCGCTTCCCGCTATCCGGCGCAGTTGTCCGGTGGTCAGCAACAACGTGTGGCATTGGCCCGCGCGCTGGTGTTCGAACCGCAACTGGTGTTGATGGACGAACCCCTTGGCGCCCTCGACAAACAACTGCGCGAACACATGCAGATGGAAATCAAACACCTGCACCAGCGTCTCGGCGTGACCGTGGTCTACGTGACCCACGATCAGGGTGAAGCGCTGACCATGTCCGACCGCGTCGCGGTGTTCCATCAAGGCGAAATCCAGCAGATCGCCCCACCGCGCACCCTTTACGAAGAACCGAAAAATACCTTCGTCGCCAACTTCATCGGCGAGAACAACCGCCTCAACGGCCGCCTGCTCAGCCAGAGCGGCGAGCGCTGCGTGGTCGAGTTGGGCCGTGGCGAAAAGGTCGAGGCGCTGGCGGTCAACGTCGGCCAGACCGGCGAGCCGGTAACCCTGTCGATCCGTCCGGAGCGCGTCAGCCTCAACGGTTCGAGCGATCAATGCGTTAACCGCTTCTCAGGGAGGGTGGCGGAATTCATCTATCTGGGCGACCACGTCCGGGTGCGCCTGGAAGTCTGCGGCAAGACCGACTTCTTCGTGAAACAACCGATTGCCGAGCTCGATCCAGCGCTCGCCGTCGGTGACGTGGTACCGCTTGGCTGGCAGGTCGAGCACGTTCGCGCGCTTGATCCGCTTTTAGAGGCGAACTGATCGCCCCGGCAATACCAACACCAACCCTGCACGTGGAGAGAACAATAAATGTTGAGATCCCTGAAGTTCACCGCCCTGACCCTGGGCCTGATGGGTGCGGCAAGCGCAATGGCCGCTGGCCCGGATTTGACCGTGGTGTCGTTTGGCGGGGCGAACAAGGCGGCGCAAGTCAAAGCCTTCTATGCACCGTGGGAAGCGGCGGGCAACGGCAAGATCGTCGCCGGCGAATACAACGGCGAAATGGCCAAGGTCAAAGCCATGGTCGACACCAAGAGCGTGTCGTGGGACCTGGTCGAAGTTGAATCGCCAGAGCTGTCCCGTGGCTGCGACGAAGACATGTTCGAACAACTCGACCCGGCGCTGTTCGGCAAAACCGAAGATTACGTCAAAGGCGCAATTCAGCCGTGCGGCGTAGGTTTCTTCGTTTGGTCGACCGTACTCGCTTACAACGCCGACAAGCTGAAAACCGCACCGACCAGTTGGGCGGATTTCTGGGACACCAAGAAATTCCCGGGCAAACGTGGCCTGCGTAAAGGTGCCAAGTACACCCTCGAATTCGCTTTGATGGCCGATGGTGTGGCGCCGAAAGACGTCTACAAGGAACTGGCGAGCAAGGGGGGCCAGGATCGCGCGTTCAAGAAACTTGATGAGCTGAAACCGAGCATCCAATGGTGGGAAGCCGGCGCGCAACCGCCGCAATACCTCGCTTCCGGTGACGTAGTGATGAGCTCGGCCTACAACGGTCGCATCGCTGCCGTGCAAAAAGAATCCAACCTGAAAGTGGTGTGGAACGGCGGCATCTACGACTTCGACGCCTGGGCCATTCCGAAAGGTCTGGACGCCAAACGCGCGGAAGCGGCGAAGAAGTTCATCGCCTTCTCGGTACAGCCGCAGCAACAGAAGACCTACTCGGAAAACATCGCCTACGGCCCGGCCAACACCCAGGCTGTGCCGCTGCTGGCCAAGGATGTCCTGAAAGACATGCCGACCACCCCGGAAAACATCGCCAACCAGGTGCAGATCGACGTCAGCTTCTGGGCTGACAACGGCGAGCAACTGGAGCAGCGCTTCAACTCCTGGGCGGCGAAATAACCGAGGGCTCGCTCTCCTGTGGGAGCGAGCTTGCTCGCGAAAGCGCCAGTCCATTCAACATTGATGTCGACTGATGCGCCGCCTTCGCGAGCAAGCTCGCTCCCACATTTGGATCTGTGTGCATCAATCGATCGAGGTGGTTCGCCACCTCTGTAACGATCAAAGATTTGCGGAGTACGTCATGGCCATCGCCGTTCCCCTGAACGAGGGCAACAGCCCCACCTTGAAGCAGAAGCTCAAGCGCGCCGAGCGGGTCAACCGCTGGAAGGCTCAAGCGCTGATTGCGCCGCTGGTGCTGTTTCTGCTGCTGGTGTTTCTGGTGCCGATCGTGGCGCTGCTCTACAAAAGCGTCGGCAACACCGAAGTGGTCGGCGGCATGCCGCGCACCGTGGCGGCCATCGCCAGTTGGGACGGCCGCGGCCTGCCCGCTGAACCGGTCTATAAAGCCGCCGGCGAAGACCTCGCCGAAGCGCGCAAAAACCAGACGCTGGGCGATTTGTCCAAGCGCTTGAACATGGAGTTGGCCGGCTATCGCAGCCTGTTGACCAAAACCGCCCGGGCGCTGCCGTTCGCCAGCGAACCGGCCTCTTATAAAGAAGCGCTGGAAGCTCTCGACGAACGTTGGGGCGACCCCGCCTACTGGCAGGCGGTCAAACGCAACACCAGCAGCATCACGCCTTATTACCTGCTGGCGTCCGTCGACCACCGTATCGACGACCTCGGCGAAATCGCCCCAGCCACCCCGGATCAGGCGATCTACCTCGACATCTTCGCCCGCACCTTCTGGATGGGCCTAGTGATCACCGTGATCTGCCTGCTGCTGGCGTATCCACTGGCTTATCTGCTAGCGAACCTGCCATCGCGGCAAAGCAATCTGCTGATGATTCTGGTGCTGTTGCCGTTCTGGACCTCGATTCTGGTGCGCGTAGCCGCATGGATCGTACTGCTGCAATCGGGCGGCCTGATCAACAGCGGTCTGATGGCCATGGGCATCATCGATAAACCGCTGGAGTTGGTGTTCAACCGCACCGGTGTGTACATCTCGATGGTGCACATCCTGTTGCCGTTCATGATCCTGCCGATCTACAGCGTGATGAAAGGCATCTCGCCGACTTACATGCGCGCGGCGATCTCCCTTGGCTGCCATCCGTTTGCCAGTTTCTGGCGGGTGTACTTCCCGCAGACCTATGCCGGTGTCGGCGCCGGTTGCCTGTTGGTGTTCATCCTCGCCATCGGCTACTACATCACCCCGGCGCTGCTCGGCAGCCCGAACGATCAAATGGTCAGCTACTTCGTCGCCTTCTACACCAATACCAGCATCAACTGGGGCATGGCCACCGCACTGGGCGGGCTGTTGCTGCTGGCGACCGTGGTGCTTTATCTGATTTACAGCTGGCTGGTGGGCGCCAGTCGCCTGCGCCTGAGCTAAGGGGAATTCGAGATGCTGAGTCCTTACATGTCGCCCATTGAACGGGTGTGGTTCTACAGCCTGCGGATCCTCTGCGGCCTGATTCTGTTGTTCCTGATTCTGCCGGTGCTGGTGATTATTCCGCTGTCGTTCAACTCGGGCAGTTTTCTGGTCTATCCGCTGCAAGGCTTCTCGCTGCAGTGGTATCACGACTTCTTCGCTTCGGCGGAATGGATGCGCGCACTGAAGAACAGCATCATCGTTGCCCCGGCGGCCACGGTGCTGGCGATGATCTTTGGCACGCTGGCGGCGATTGGCCTGACTCGCGGTGACTTTCCCGGTAAAGCGCTGGTGATGGCGCTGGTGATTTCGCCGATGGTGGTGCCGGTGGTGATCATTGGTGTGGCGAGTTATCTGTTCTTTGCGCCGTTGGGGTTGGGTAACAGCTTTTTCTCATTGATCGTCGTGCATGCGGTGCTGGGCGTGCCGTTTGTGATCATCACGGTGTCGGCGACGTTGCAGGGGTTTAACCATAATCTGGTGCGTGCAGCGGCTAGTCTTGGTGCTTCGCCACTGACGGCGTTTCGTCGGGTGACCTTGCCGCTGATTGCGCCGGGGGTGATTTCCGGGGCGCTGTTTGCGTTCGCTACCTCGTTTGACGAGGTGGTGGTGACGCTGTTTCTTGCCGGGCCTGAGCAGGCGACGTTGCCTCGGCAAATGTTTAGCGGGATTCGCGAGAATCTCAGCCCGACGATTGCCGCGGCTGCTACTTTGCTGATTGCCTTCTCAGTCATCCTGTTGCTGACTCTGGAATGGCTGCGTGGGCGTAGCGAGAAACTGCGTACGGCTCAGGTTTAAGGGCCAGATCAAAAGCTTACCCCCTCACCCCAGCCCTCTCCCCCAAGGGGGCGAGGGGGAAAGGGAGCAGATCTTCATGGTTATCAAAACCTGAGTTCGACTCGGTATAGCACGTCGGTGTACTTCTCCCATCCACCTCGGTCAGTCTTTTTACCTTCGGGGGGAAGGGGGCAGATCGTTGTTTTTCAAAACCTGAGTTCGACTCGGTATCGCACGTCGGTGTACCTCTCACATTCACCTCGATCAGTCCCCTCTCCCTCCGGGAGAGGGCTAGGGTGAGGGGCTCTTGATTTTCTAACCGATCAACCATTCACACCCTGAATAGCAGACAACCCCAAATCCCCAGCTAATCTTGTGCCCAGCTCCCATATCTATAAGAGGCTGCGCACGATGAGTCTGTCCCAGTTCAAAATCGCTCACAAACTGATCACCGGCGCCGCCGCCATCGAACAACTGGCCGCCGAACTCACTCGCCTCGATATCGACAATCCGCTGATCGTCACCGACGCCGCGCTGGTCAAGTCCGGCACTGTCGAGCTGGCGCTGTGCCAATTGGGCGGGCGCGACTACGAGATTTTCGACCGTGTGCTGCCCGACCCTGAAATCGCCATCGTCGAAGACTGCATGCGTGTCTACCGCGAAGGCGGGCATGACGGATTGATCGGCCTCGGTGGCGGCAGTGCCATCGACATCGCCAAAAGCGTCGCCGCCTACGCCGGTTACCACGGCGCACTTGAAGATCTGTTCGGCGTCGATCAGGTGCCGCGCAAAGGCCCGCCGCTGATCGCCATCCCGACCACCGCCGGCACCGGTTCCGAAGTGACCAACGTCGCGATCCTCTCGGACAAAGTCGCGCAATTGAAGAAAGGCATCGTCAGCGACTTTCTATTACCGGACGTGGCGCTGGTCAGCCCGCAAATGACCCTGACCTGCCCACGCAGCGTCACCGCCGCCAGTGGCGTCGACGCACTGGTGCACGCCATCGAATCCTACCTGTCGGTGAATGCCTCGCCGATCACCGACTCGCTGGCCATCGGTGCCATCAAGCTGATTGCCAGGTCCCTGCCCAAGGCTTATGCCAACGGTGCAAATCTGCAAGCCCGCGAAGACATGGCCACCGCCAGCCTGATGGCCGGCATGGCGTTTGGTAATGCCGGGGTCGGCGCGGTGCATGCGCTGGCGTATCCGCTGGGGGGGCGTTTCAACATTGCCCATGGCGTCAGTAACGCGTTGCTGCTGCCGTATGTCATGACCTGGAACAAGATGGCTTGCGTCGAGCGCATGCAGGATATCGCCGAAGCCATGGGGGTGAAGACTGCTCATTTGAGTGCAACCGAGGCGGCGGACAAAGCCGTACAGGCGATGACCGACTTGTGCGCGGCCGTGGAAATTCCTGCCGGGCTGCGCAGTTTCGGCGTGCCGGAAGAGGCGATCCCGGCGATGGCCGTGGAGGCTGCAGGCATTGAACGGCTGATGCGCAACAACCCGCGCAAACTCAGCGCTGTGGACATCGAGAAGATCTATCGCGCGGCGTATTGAGTCAGCGCCGGTCATCCGTCATGGCACAACCCAATCATCGCGGTCACGGTGCGCGCTTGGAAACTTGAGGTATACAATGCGCGCCATCGTGATTTAGCTCAGAAAAGGTGCGTCATGCAGCCCTTCGTAATTGCTCCGTCGATTCTCTCCGCCGACTTCGCCCGCCTCGGCGAGGAAGTCGACAACGTTCTGGCCGCTGGCGCCGACTTCGTCCACTTCGACGTCATGGACAACCACTACGTGCCAAACCTGACCATCGGCCCGATGGTCTGCGCGGCATTGCGCAAGTACGGCGTCACCGCGCCGATCGATGCGCATCTGATGGTCAGCCCGGTGGATCGTATCGTTGGCGACTTCATCGAAGCCGGCGCTACTTACATCACTTTCCACCCGGAAGCCACGCTGCACGTTGATCGTTCGCTGCAACTGATCCGTGAGGGCGGCTGCAAATCCGGTCTGGTGTTCAACCCGGCGACGCCGCTGGACGTGCTCAAGTACGTGATCGACAAGGTCGACATGGTCTTGCTGATGAGCGTCAACCCGGGCTTCGGCGGGCAGAAATTCATTCCCGGCACCCTCGACAAACTGCGCGAAGCACGGGCGATCATTGATGCCTCGGGCCGTGACATCCGCCTGGAAATCGACGGCGGCGTCAACATCAACAATATCCGTGAAATCGCTGCCGCTGGCGCTGATACCTTTGTTGCCGGCTCGGCGATCTTCAATGCGCCGAACTATCAGGAAGTCATCGACAAGATGCGTTCCGAACTGGCGCTGGCGCGCCCATGAGCGGGTTTGAGCAGCTGTTCCCGGGAAAACTGCCTCGGCTGGTGATGTTCGATCTGGATGGCACGCTGATCGACTCGGTTCCAGACCTGGCAGCAGCGGTGGACACCATGCTGCTCTCCCTCGGCCGCAAGCCTGCGGGCATCGACTCGGTGCGCGAGTGGGTTGGCAACGGCGCGCCGGTCCTGGTGCGCCGTGCGTTGGCCGGTGGTATTGATCATTCGGCGGTGGATGACGTCGAAGCCGAACATGCGCTGGAAGTGTTCATGCAAGCCTACGGCGCCAGCCATGAGCTGACCGTGGTCTATCCCGGCGTGCGCGACACCCTCAAGTGGCTGCACAAGCAAGGCGTGGCGATGGCGCTGATCACCAACAAACCGGAGCGTTTCGTCGCGCCGCTGCTGGATCAGATGAAGATCGGCCGCTACTTCAAGTGGATCATCGGCGGCGATACCTTGCCGCAGAAAAAACCGGATCCAGCCGCGCTGTTCTTCGTAATGAAAATGGCCAACATCCCGGCCTCGCAATCGTTGTTCGTCGGCGACTCGCGCAGCGACGTACTGGCGGCGAAAGCGGCGGGGGTCAAATGCGTGGCGCTGAGCTATGGCTACAACCACGGTCGACCGATTGCCGAAGAATCACCGGCGCTGGTGATCGACGATCTGCGCAAGCTAATTCCCGGTTGCCTCGGTTCGGCCGCTGAGATAACGTTGCCCGACGCTGCTCAATCCCATTCTGGAAACGCCATCGTGGTGGTCACTCGCAAACTCTGGATGAAAGTCATCAAGGCCCTGGCCCGCTGGCGTTGGCGCGCCTGACTTGTTCCTGGCCGGCCTGCCGGCGCGTTTGCATACCTGACTGATTTGCCCCTCACACCACGAGGCACCTTATGATCCGCGAAGAATTCCTGCGCTTGGCCGCTGACGGCTACAACCGCATTCCGTTGGCCTGCGAAACCCTGGCCGACTTCGACACGCCGCTGTCGATCTACCTGAAACTGGCCGACCAGCCCAACTCCTACCTGCTCGAATCGGTGCAGGGCGGCGAGAAATGGGGCCGTTACTCGATCATCGGCCTGCCGTGCCGCACCGTGCTGCGGGTTCACGACCATCACGTCAGTATCACCGTTGATGGCGTCGAGACCGAAAGCCACGACGTGGAAGACCCGTTGGCGTTCGTTGAAACCTTCAAGGCGCGCTATAACGTGCCAACCATTGCCGGTTTGCCGCGTTTCAACGGTGGTCTGGTCGGTTATTTCGGTTATGACTGCGTGCGTTATGTCGAGAAGCGTCTGGGCAAGTGCCCGAACCCGGATCCACTGGGCGTGCCGGACATTTTGCTGATGGTTTCCGACGCTGTTGTGGTGTTCGACAACCTCGCCGGCAAGATGCACGCGATCGTGTTGGCCGACCCTGCGCAGGCGGATGCCTTCGAACAAGGTCAGGCGCAACTGCAGGCATTGCTCGAGAAGCTGCGCCAGCCGATCACTCCGCGCCGTGGCCTGGATTTCAGTAAGCAGCAATCGGCTGATCCAGTGTTCCGCTCCAGTTTCACCCAGAACGACTACGAAAAAGCCGTCGACACCATCAAGGAATACATCCTTGCCGGTGACTGCATGCAGGTCGTGCCGTCGCAGCGCATGTCGATCGACTTCAAGGCTGCACCGATCGATCTGTACCGCGCCCTGCGTTGCTTCAACCCGACGCCGTACATGTATTTCTTCAACTTCGGCGACTTCCATGTTGTCGGTAGTTCGCCGGAAGTGCTGGTGCGCGTTGAAGACAACCTGATCACCGTGCGCCCGATTGCCGGCACTCGCCCACGTGGCGCGACCGAAGAGGCGGACGTGGCGCTGGAAGAAGACCTGCTGTCGGACGACAAGGAAATCGCCGAGCACTTGATGCTGATCGATCTCGGTCGCAACGATACCGGTCGCGTCTCGGAGATTGGTTCGGTGAAGCTCACCGAGAAAATGGTCATCGAGCGTTATTCCAACGTTATGCACATCGTCTCCAACGTCACCGGCCAGTTGAAAGAAGGGCTGACGGCGATGGATGCGTTGCGAGCGATTCTGCCGGCGGGCACCTTGTCCGGCGCCCCGAAGATTCGCGCGATGGAAATCATCGACGAACTGGAGCCGGTCAAGCGTGGCGTCTACGGCGGCGCGGTCGGTTACTTCGCCTGGAACGGCAACATGGACACCGCGATTGCCATTCGCACGGCAGTGATCAAGAACGGCGAGCTGCACGTGCAGGCCGGTGGCGGCATCGTTGCCGACTCGGTGCCGGCGCTGGAATGGGAAGAAACCCTGAACAAACGCCGCGCGATGTTTCGTGCCGTGGCCCTGGCCGAGCAAACCCCGGAAGCTTGACCAACACAAAACCCTTGTAGGAGTGAGCCTGCTCGCGATAGCGGTGGGTCAGTCAACAAATCTGTTGAATGTAAATCCGCAATCGCGAGCAGGCTCACTCCTACATTTGCTTTGCGTTCGGCAATAAAAAAGCGGCGCCTGTGAGGGCGCCGCTTTTTTTTGTACCTGGGGTTTAGAAGTCCAGAACGACCCCAACATTCACACCCTGCTGGGTAAAGTCATCATCCTTGCGCAACGAGTAACCGCCGCGCAGCGCCAGATCAGCCGTGAGCTTGTGGCTGATGCCCAGGCTCAAGCGGTTCAAATGACTCTGCGGCGTATAGCCTTCAAGTTTGAAGTCATTCGCCGGCAAGGTATTGAGCGCGATGTTGACCTTTTGCACGTCGTCTTCGTACTCACGCTCATGAGCGTACTCGCCGAACACCTGAGTCTGCGGGGTGATGTTGTATTTGCCCTGCAAGCCCAGACCCAGACGCTTCGAGTCACGGGTCTGATCATCGAAGGTCAATGCCGTGGCGCGGTTGCTCTTCTCTGAATAACCATCGACATCAACGCTGGCGTAGTCGGCGCTGACGAATGGTGACAGGTGCCACTCGCTGCCCGGCTGGGCAATGTCGTAACCGACACGAGCGCTGAAGGCCCAGAGGCTGCCGTCAGTGTCGCCTTTCTCCGCACCTTCGCTGGCGCCGAGATCGAACTTGCGCTTGAGGTTGTCGTAGTCGAGTTTGCCGCCGGTCAACGCCGCGTCAGCCCACCAGCGGTTCTGTTGGAACTGGGCGAATGCCGTGGCCATGTAGCTGTTGAGTTTGTAGTCCGAGTCGTTATGTCCGGCTTCCAGATTCTGCCGGTAGAAACCGCCTGCCACGCCGACGCGCCAGGCTTCATTCAAGCGATAGCTGCCGCCGACGTTGAGGTTGTAACCGCTGCCGTCGGCGCTGGCGCCGCTGCTTTGGCTGTCGACATCCAGATGCTGGCCACCCGCCGAAACAATGGCGCGCCATTGACCGACCGCTTGCCAGTTTTCCCAGTCCGCTTGCCATTGGTTGCGCAGTTCATCCTGATGCGCGCGCACGGTGGCGTGGGCCATTTCCGGTAACAGCGTCAGTTCCCAAGGTGCGGCGAGGAGGGAGTAGGCGTAATCGGAGATCAGTTTTTGTCCGGCTTCGGTCGGGTGTACGCCGTCGTTGTAGATCAGCTTGCTCGGGTCAGGTGTCGCACTGTTGATCCCGTAACGGGCGTTCTCGGTGCAGCCGCTGCCACTGAAACAGGTCGCGGTCAGATTCTGATCAGTGGCGAGGCCAAAACGTCCTGGATCGGCAAACACTTCCGAGAGCAGCACCGGAATGTTCAGCGGAATGACTTCGGCGTTGATGCCTTGCAGGCGTGTGACCAACTGGCTGTTGAACTGCGTGGCGAGCTGGCTGCTGAAGGCTTGCAGCGGCGTACCGTTGATGGCCGGGGTCAGGCCAACATCAGGCAACAGCCAAACCATCACGTATTTGGCGCCGGCGGTTTGCAGGGTTTGCACGCTGTCAGCCAGTCGATCGGCGGCGGCGTTGGCTTGCGGCAGGCTGAGAATGCGCCCTTGCAGGAAGTCGTTGCCGCCGCCGGAAATGTAATACAGCGCATTCGGGTCGGCGCGCAAACCGTTGGATGGCAGGTAACCGGCACGGGTGCGCTCACCGGTAGCGGATTGTGTGGTGATCGAATCGAGGATCTGGTCAGTGCGATAGCCGCCGACCGCCCAGTTGTTGCCATCAGGTTGACCGTTTTCGGCACGCACTGCGGAACTGGAAGAGGCTGTCTGGTCTGCGGAAAAACCCAGGCGCCCGCCGAGTAATTGCGTGGAATTCAATGAATACAGTTCACCGCTGCCATCCTGATACACCGGCCCGGTACGGTTGGTGTAACGCTCGGTGGAGCCGGCCGGGCCGCCGGTGTCGGTAAAGGTCCCGGCATCGTTCAGGCTATCGCCGAAAACAATGAAATTCGAATAGGGGTTGGGCGCAGCATTGGCCTGGGCGCAGGCCAGTGCGAGCAAGCATCCGGCCAGCGGTACAAACAACATCTGTTTGATCATGAGCAAGTCCGTTTATTTATTGTTGTAGGTGAACGAAACGACAGTACCAAAAACTCCCGGCGTTTTGCCATCGGTCGTGAATCCTCCCCCGGTTTTATCTCCCGCGGTCCCGGCCATATTGCACGCTCCGCCCAGCTAAGTTACTGTGCCGGAACGTATGAACGAGACCTTCCCCGTGTTGATCACCAGCAAACTTCTGGATCAAGTCATCAAGGCACACGCCCGCTGGCGTTGGCGCGCCTGAATCTTTTCTGCCGGCCCCGCCGGATCTGTATCGCTTTGCCTTCCTTGCCTGTTTGAAATGCCGCTGTGCCGACGCGTCCACCTGCGTCCGACATCGTGCAGCGCCCTGCGGGCAAGTGATCTGAAGGCTGTTTTCAAATCAGAATTCAAGAGGTTCGACACGCCATGTTGCTGATGATCGACAACTACGACTCCTTTACTTACAACGTTGTGCAATACCTCGGCGAGCTGGGTGCCGAGGTCAAAGTCGTGCGCAACGACGAATTGACCGTCGCCGAAATCGAGGCGCTGAAACCTGAGCGCATCGTGGTATCGCCAGGCCCGTGTACACCGACCGAAGCCGGCATCTCCATCGAAGCCATCAAACACTTCGCCGGCAAGCTGCCGATCCTCGGTGTCTGCCTTGGCCACCAGTCCATCGGCCAGGCTTTTGGCGGCGATGTAGTCCGCGCCCGCCAAGTGATGCACGGTAAGACTAGCCCGGTATTCCACGAGGACAAGGGCGTTTTCGCCGGCCTCAATCATCCGTTGACCGTCACTCGTTACCACTCGCTGATCGTCAAGCACGACACTTTGCCCGATTGCCTCGAACTGACCGCGTGGACCCAACACGATGATGGCTCTGTCGACGAAATCATGGGCCTGCGTCACAAGACCCTGAACATTGAGGGCGTACAGTTCCACCCCGAGTCGATCCTGACCGAACAGGGTCATGAACTGTTTGCCAACTTCCTCAAACAAACCGGCGGCACGCGCTAAGGACTTCCCATGAATATCAAGACAGCCCTGAGCCGTATCGTCGAACACCTCGACCTCAGCACCGATGAAATGCGCGACGTGATGCGCGAAATCATGACCGGCCAGTGCAGCGACGCGCAGATCGGCGCGTTCATGATGGCCATGCGCATGAAGAGCGAAAGCATCGACGAGATCGTCGGCGCTGTGTCGGTGATGCGTGAGCTGGCCGATCAGGTTGACCTGAAAACCCTCGACGGCGTGGTCGACGTGGTTGGCACCGGTGGTGACGGCGCCAACATTTTCAACGTGTCCACCGCCTCTTCTTTTGTGGTTGCCGCTGCCGGTTGCACCGTAGCCAAGCACGGTAATCGCGCGGTATCGGGCAAGAGCGGCAGCGCCGATTTGCTCGAAGCGGCCGGTATCTATCTCAACCTGACGCCGGTTCAAGTCGCGCGTTGCATCGACAACGTCGGCATCGGTTTCATGTTTGCCCAGACCCACCACAAAGCCATGAAGTACGCCGCCGGCCCGCGCCGCGATCTCGGTCTGCGTACGCTGTTCAACATGCTCGGCCCGCTTACGAATCCGGCCGGTGTGAAGCATCAGGTTGTGGGCGTATTCAACAAGGCGCTGTGCCGGCCACTGGCCGAAGTCTTGCAGCGTCTGGGCAGCAAGCATGTGCTGGTGGTGCATTCGAAGGACGGTCTGGACGAGTTCAGTCTCGCTGCGCCGACTTTTGTCGCCGAGCTGAAGAACAACGAAATCACTGAATATTGGGTCGAGCCGGAAGACCTCGGCATGAAGAGCCAGAGCCTGCACGGTCTGTCGGTCGACGGCCCGGAAGCCTCGCTGGCGCTGATCCGCGATGCTCTCGGCAAGCGCAAAACCGAAAACGGCCAGAAAGCCGCCGAAATGATTGTGCTCAATGCCGGTGCAGCGCTGTATGCCGCTGACGTGGCCAGTAGTTTGAAACAGGGCGTCGAGCTTGCGCACGACGCTCTGCACACCGGCCTCGCTCGGGAAAAACTCGAGGAGCTGGGTGCCTTTACCGCGGTATTCAAAGTGGAGAATGAGGGATGAGTGTACCGACGGTTCTGGAAAACATTCTGGCGCGCAAAGTTCAGGAAGTCGCCGAGCGTAGCGCTCGCGTCAGCCTGAGCGAGCTGGAAAGTCTGGCCAAGGCGGCCGATGCACCCCGTGGTTTCGCCCAGGCATTGCTGGCGCAAGCCAAGAAAAAGCAGCCTGCGGTGATTGCCGAAATCAAAAAGGCTTCGCCAAGCAAAGGCGTGATCCGCGAGGACTTCGTTCCGGCCGACATCGCCAAAAGCTACGAGAAGGGCGGGGCGACCTGTCTTTCCGTACTGACCGACATCGACTACTTCCAGGGCGCCGATGCGTACCTGCAACAGGCCCGTGCCGCGTGCAGCCTGCCGGTTATCCGCAAGGACTTCATGATCGATCCTTACCAGATCGTTGAAGCCCGTGCGCTGGGCGCCGACTGTGTGCTGTTGATCGTCTCCGCACTGGATGACGTGAAAATGGCCGAGCTGGCCGCCGTCGCCAAAAGCGTCGGTCTCGATGTGTTGGTCGAAGTGCACGACGGTGATGAACTGGAACGTGCGTTGAAAACCCTCGACACGCCGTTGGTCGGGGTCAACAACCGCAATCTGCATACCTTCGACGTCAGCCTGGAAACCACCCTCGACCTGCTGCCGCGCATTCCGCGCGATCGTCTGGTGATTACCGAGAGCGGCATCCTCAACCGCGCCGATGTCGAGTTGATGGAAATCAGCGACGTGTATTCGTTTCTGGTCGGCGAAGCGTTCATGCGCGCGGAAAATCCGGGCACTGAACTGCAGCGACTGTTCTTCCCGGAGCGTGGCACTTCCATCAGTGGTTCGACCCTCGACTGATTCGCTTCAGACCGAGTCGACGCCATCGCGAGCAGGCTCACTCCTACACTTGGAATGCGTTCCCCCTGTAGAAGTGAGCCTGCTCGCGATGGGGCCCTAAAATCCGCTAAAGAGATTCAACCTGCCGGAGCCCTCCATGTCGCTGCCAACCCCCCTGACCATCGAAGCCGGCCTGCAAGCCGAACAGGATTTGCTGGCCTCGGTCTGCGCCGGCGACTCTGAATTCGGCCTGCTGTTCTGGCAACCCAGCGATCGCGCCTTGGTCATGCCACGCCGCCTCAATCGCCTCCCCGGATTCGACCACGCCTGCGAAGTCTCCGCCGCTGCCGGTTGGCCAGTTCTACTGCGTGAAACCGGCGGCGAACCTGTCCCGCAATCTGCCGCGACAATCAATATCGCCCTGGTCTACGCACCACCACGCAGCGAAGGCGATCTGAACCGCATCGAAACCGGCTACCGCCGTCTGTGCGATCCGATCTGTCAGTTACTGGATGAGTTAGGTGGCACATCATCGTTGGGTGAAATCGACGGTGCGTTCTGCGACGGTCGCTTCAACGTCAATCTCGACGGCCGCAAAATGGTCGGCACCGCGCAGCGCTGGCGCCAGAGTCAGGGTGGACAGCGCCCGGTCGGTCTGGTGCACGGTGCGATGCTGATGGATAACGAACGGGAATCGATGGTCGCAGCGGTCAATCGCTTCAATGAAGCCTGTGGCCTGGAGCAGCGGGTGCGGGCGCAAAGCCACATTGCCCTGCATGAGAAATTCAACGCGCCACAGGCCTTGGCGCGTCTCGATGAGTTGTTTCGTTTGATGTTGGCGCAGATGTACAGCGCCTGATATTCGGGCTCAGCGCGTACCGAAGACCACCATGGTCTTGCCTTTCACATCGACCAGGTTGCGTTCCTCAAGATCCTTGAGCACGCGACCGACCATCTCCCGCGAGCAACCGACAATCCGCCCGATTTCCTGACGGGTCACCTTGATCTGCATGCCGTCCGGATGCGTCATCGCGTCTGGCTGCTTGCACAGTTCCAGCAGGCAACGCGCCACTCGACCAGTGACGTCGAAAAACGCCAGATCGCCGACCTTGCGCGTGGTGTTACGCAGGCGTTGTGCGATTTGTCCGCTGAGTACGTAAAGAATGTCTGGATCCTGCTGCGACAATTCGCGGAACTTGGCATAGCTGATTTCCGCGGTTTCACACTCGACCTTGGCCCGCACCCAAGCACTGCGCTGCTGTTCCTGACCCGCCTGCTCGAACAGGCCCAGCTCACCAAAGAAATCCCCGGCGTTGAGGTAAGCGATGATCATCTCGCGCCCGTCGTCATCCTCGATCAGGATCGTCACCGAACCCTTGATGATGAAGTACAGCGTGTCCGAGCGATCGCCCGCACAGATGATGTTGCTCTTGGCCGCATGGCGACGGCGCTGGCAATGCATCAACAGCTTGTCGAGATTCTTGATTTTGGGTGTGGGGGTAATAGCAACCATGGTTGTATCCCGAAAAGACTGCACGGTGATGTTTGATTTTTTTATGAGGCGCTGAAGGCGGTCGCTACACAGCTGACATGGGCGCCAGCGAATTGGCGCCAGCTTAACAGACACTTCGTCGAAAATTCGAGAAATTACCTACGTCGCTGAGGCATCCGTCCTAGGAACGTCGCTCGCTGTCCGGGCGAAGCCCTGTGCTAAGCTGGCGACCCTTTTTTTACAGTGGAGTCTGGGCGATGAAGGCACGCATCCAATGGGCTGGCGAAGCCATGTTCCTCGGCGAATCCGGTAGCGGTCATGTCGTGGTGATGGACGGTCCGCCGGACGCCGGTGGTCGTAATCTGGGTGTTCGCCCGATGGAAATGCTTCTGCTGGGCGTAGGCGGTTGCAGCAACTTCGACGTGGTCAGCATTCTGAAGAAGTCCCGTCAGGCGGTTGAAAGCTGCGAAGCCTTCCTTGAAGCCGAGCGCGCGACTGAGGATCCGAAGGTGTTCACCAAGATCCACATGCATTTCGTGGTCAAGGGCCGCGGCCTGAAAGAGGCCCAGGTCAAGCGCGCCATCGAACTGTCCGCCGAGAAGTATTGCTCCGCTTCGATCATGCTCGGTGCCGCCGGTGTCGCGATCACACACGACTATGAAATCGTCGAACTCGGTTGAACCGACATTCAACTATCATAAAAGCAGTGCAGACTCTGGCGATCCCCCGCTGACGTCTGCATAATGCGCCACTTTTTTCAGGGCAGTGATCAGTCAGCCGACAGATCATCCGCCTGAACAGATAACCAAAATCGCCATCGCGAAGAGGTGTTAACCGTCCTACGCAGGTGCGTTGTTCGCACTTGACGGGCATGCTTGATCACGCGGCCGTGCCGCATACATAGAGAGTTTTTAACGGTGAAAAGCAAACTCAAGCTCCACGGGTTCAATAACCTGACAAAGACCTTGAGCTTCAACATCTATGACATCTGCTACGCGGAGACCCCGCAAGACCAGCAGGCTTACGTCGAGTACATCAATCAAGAGTACAACGCCGAACGCCTGACGCAGATCCTCACGGAAGTTGTCGAAATCATTGGTGCCAACATTCTGAACATTGCGAGTCAGAACTATGAGCCTCAGGGTGCCAGCGTCACGATTCTGATTTCTGAAGAGCCGGTAACCCCGACTGAAAGCCAGATCGAAGAATCGCCAGGCCCGTTGCCCGAAATTATCCTGGCCCACCTCGACAAGAGCCATATCACGGTGCACACCTACCCGGAAATCCATCCGGACGACGGTATTGCAACCTTCCGTGTGGACATCGACGTGTCGACTTGTGGTGTCATCTCACCGCTGAAAGCGCTCAATTTCCTCATTCACCAGTTCGATTCGGACATCGTGACTGTGGATTATCGTGTGCGCGGCTTCACCCGTGACGTTGAAGGCAACAAGCACTTCATCGATCACGAGATCAACTCGATCCAGAACTACCTGTCCGAAGACACTCGCGACGCGTACCAGATGACCGACGTGAACGTGTACCAGGAAAACCTGTTCCACACCAAAATGCTGCTGAAGAACTTCGAACTGGATAACTACCTGTTCGGCGACGCCACCAGCAACCTGTCCTCCGAGCAACGCGCTCAGGTGACTGACCGGGTGAAACACGAAATGCTCGAAATCTTCTACGCGCGCAACATGCCGACCTAAGATTCACCGGGCACAAAAAAGGCGACCTTTCGGTCGCCTTTTTCAATTCTGCCACCCCACCTGTGGGAGCGAGCCTGCTCGCGAAGGGGCCCTTTGCAGCAATACCGTTCTCAAATTCGATAAGTACTCTTGGTCATCACTTTGGCCAGAATACTCATCCCGAACTTCACCGGCGCCGGAAAACGGAAACCCCCAGCCTCCAAAGCACTTTCGGCATGATGTTCTTCATCAATGCGCATCTGCTCCAGAATCGCCCGGGACTTCTCGTCCTCTGCCGGCAATTGCTCCAGGTGTTCATTCAAGTGTTTGCACACCTGATGCTCGGTCGCCGCAACAAAACCGAGGCTGACCTTGTCGCTGATCAACCCGGCCACCGCGCCGATTCCGAACGACATCCCATAAAACAGTGGATTGAGCACACTGGTATGGCTGCCCAACTGATGAATGCGTTGTTCGCACCAGACCAGATGATCAATTTCTTCTTCGGCGGCGTGTTCCATGGCCTCGCGCACCTGAGGTAGCTTGGCGGTCAGCGCCTGTCCCTGATACAGCGCCTGCGCGCAGACTTCACCGGTATGGTTGATGCGCATCAGACCGGCGACGTGGCGGGTGTCTTCGTCGCTCATTTGCGTGTCCGGCTGCAAAATCGCTGGCGACGGACGGTACGGCTGGCCACTGAAGGGCAGCAGGGTACGCATCGCGGCATCGGCTTGCAGCAGAAGACGGTCAATCGGCGAGTAGTGACGTTGGGTAGTCATGCTGACCTCCGGGAAGAATCTCGACGGCCAGTTTAACCGAATCGGCCGGGGGAAGGTTTGCGCTGGGTCATTTGCTGCGCGGTCATGATTTTTTGTGGGAGCGAGCCTGCTCGCGAAGGCGGAGTGTCAGGCACTGATACACTGAATGTGCTGACGTCTTCGCGAGCAGGCTCGCTCCCACAGGGGGATGGGGCGTGCCTTAGCCCGGTGGCCAGTTCATCTGCCGCTGACCGAGTACGTGCATGTGAATGTGGTAGACGGTCTGCCCACCTTTCTCATTGCAGTTCATCACCACGCGGAAACCTTCTTCGCAACCCAGCTCCAGTGCCAGACGCTGCGCAGTGAACAGGATATGCCCGGCCAAAGCCTTGTCGTCTTCGGTCAGGTCATTGAGGGTGCGCACCGGTTTCTTCGGGATCACCAGAAAATGCACCGGTGCCTGAGGGGCGATGTCGTGGAACGCCAGAACCTGGTCGTCCTCGTAAATGATCTTGGCCGGAATCTCCCGGTTGATGATCTTGGTGAACAGAGTATCCACTGCTGTTTTCTCCGT
The DNA here is from genome assembly GCF_054070155.1 of Pseudomonas sp. SDT291_1_S447. Lineage (NCBI taxonomy): Bacteria > Pseudomonadati > Pseudomonadota > Gammaproteobacteria > Pseudomonadales > Pseudomonadaceae > Pseudomonas > Pseudomonas sp. SDT291_1_S447. The sequence goes on along the minus strand of NZ_JBSVXS010000073.1, from coordinate 9,147 downwards.
TGTTTGGCTGGTTTGAGTGTACTCAGGGCGGCTTATCCCGCCCAGTGTTTTACCTGTAGGGTATTTCAGCGCGGGCAGTAAGCCTTGTTGACCATGCCGACGATGGTGCGATTGAGCCAGCGCGAACCCAGTCGCGGCAGGAAGGCGAACCATCGATTGCGTCTTCCCGGAATGATGATCGCGCGGTTCTTGTCGAGGGCGCGCACGGTGTACAGCGCAACCTCCTCGGGGCTCATCAGCAATTTGCTGTCTTTGAGTTTGTCGCTGTTGAGCTGTGCCGTGCGGAAAAATGCCGTGCGTGTCGGGCCTGGGCAGAGCACCGAAACCTTCACAGCACTCTGTTTTAGCTCGACTCGCAAGGCTTCGGAGAAGTGCAGCACATAGGCCTTGCTGGCGTAGTAAGTGCTCATCCATGGGCCGGGATTGAACGCGGCGACCGAGGCAACGTTGAGAATCTGCCCGCCACCCTGTAGCGCCATGCTGTTGCCGATGGCGTGGCAGAGGCGGGTGAGGGCGAGGATGTTCACTTCGATCAGATCCTGCTCGGTCATCCAGTCTTGCGCGAGAAACGGGCCGCAGGTGCCGATGCCGGCGCAATTGACCAGCAAGTCGATCTGCCGGTCACCTTCTTCCAGTTCCAGCAGGAAGCCGGACAGACGCAATGGCTCGCCCAGATCGCAGGCGCGGAACAGTACCTCGACGCCAAAACGCTGGGTCAATTCGATCGCAATGCTTTCCAGCTGATCACGCTGTCGGGCCACCAGAATCAGGCTGCGGCCACGCCGGGCCAGTGCTTCGGCCATCGCCAGGCCGATGCCACTGGAGGCGCCGGTGATCAGTGCGTAACGGGTCATGCAATTCTCCATCGCAACAGCTCCGCGCCGGCGACGCGGGTGTCACGGCGGGGAGCGCTGTTCATTCTTTCGCAGAGTCTACAGGGGCCTGCGCCGCTTCGGCTGCCTCGTCGGCGGAATCCACAGGTGATTCGACTTGTACTTCGACTTCATCAGTGGTCACCGAGCCACTTTCGTAGCTGCTTTCCAGATTGCTTTCATATTCCTGCTGGATAGCCGAGATCCCGCCGAGCATTCCACCGACAAAGATCAGCGCAAAGAACACGATCCACAGGGAGCACAGCACTTTCACGGCGGTACTGTTGGGCGGTGGGGGAGGGCCATAGCGATTCGCGCCGGTGTTGCCCGGTACGACCATGATTACCAGCGGAAAGAAACTGCCCACGAACGGCACCAGGTTCAGCAGCCAGAGCCAGCCCGACCAGCCGATGTCATGCAGGCGTTGAACGCTGAACAGAATGCTGACAATCAGGAACGCGATAAACAGGAAGAACGCGAAGATTCCGCCGATGATCAGACCAGTGGTGGAATCGCCGCTGACCAGCCCCAGAGCCAGCAGGGCGAACACGCCGACAATGGGCAGGGTCACCAGGCTCAGGACCATCGTCCACGCCAGAAAGCGCAAGCGTCCGATTCGCCCTTCGACGCTGAATGGCTTGAGTGTGGCGAACTCAGCCTGGCTTTCGCCAACGCTTGCGCGAGGCGGTGCATACGGCGACTCCGGTTCGGCCACAACGGCGGTGTGCTCATGGACGTCCGCCAGGTTCAGCTCGATTGCCGTTTCAGCTTCAATGCGTGCGTCGATCCCGGTTTTGCTCAGCGCTTGCAGATAGGCCTGCGCATCACTGTGGGACAAATCACGCTTGAGTGCGACGGTGCGGCCACTGAACAGGCGTTCGATCGCGGCCACATCGCTTTTGAACAGATCCGCCAGATTGAGTTTGGCCGTGGTGATATCGACACCGGGCTGTAGAGCACCGTCGAACACGATCTTGTAACGGGTTTCGCTCATGGCCGAGGCATCCTTGTCGCGAAGATTGAAAGGTCAGCAGTGTAAGGCCAGTCCATTGGGGCTGGCCTGATTTTTCTTAGCGTGGCCAGCGTTGCGGTAGCTGGGCTGCGCGTTCCTGTGCCTGGCGATACTCGGCGTCCAGTCGGGCGATCAATTGATCAACGCTTGGCAGGTCGTCGATCTGCCCTACGCCTTGACCGGCCGACCACACGGTTTTCCAGGCTTTGGCTTCATCGCTGATCGGCTTGAGCTTGTCACCGAAATTGACCTCGCCCTTGCCTTGCAGAGCCGCCATATCGAAACCGGCAGCCTCCAGGCTCTGACGCATAAAGCTCGCCGGCACTCCCGACACCGCTGGAGTATGGATGATGTCCGCAGCCTTGGCTGTCAGCAGCATCTCCTTGTAGGCGTCGGGCGCATGACTTTCTGTGGTGCCGATAAATCGCGTACCGAAGTAGGCCAAATCCGCGCCGAGCAGCTGTGCGGCGAGAATCTCATGGCCGTGGTTAAGACATCCTGCAAGCAGCAGGGTTTTATCGAAGAACTTGCGGATCTCGGCAATCAGCGCAAACGGACTCCAGGTGCCGGCATGGCCCCCGGCACCGGCCGCCACGGCGATCAAACCGTCGACACCGGCCTCGGCCGCTTTCTCGGCATGTCGGCGAGTGGTGACGTCATGGAACACCAGACCGCCATAGCTGTGTACCGCGTCGACCAACTCCTTCACCGCGCCGAGGCTGGTGATGACGATTGGCACTTTGTGCTCGACGCAGATGTTCAGATCCGCCTGCAAGCGCGGGTTGCTGTTGTGCACGATCAGGTTCACCGCGTACGGCGCCGGGTTGTCCAGTGTCGCCAGGCCCGCTTCGATCTGTTCCAGCCAGGCTTTGAACCCGCTGCTTTCGCGTTGGTTCAGCGCTGGGAAGCTGCCGACCACGCCATTGCGGCAGCAGGCGAGGACGAGTTCCGGGTTGGAAATCAGAAACATCGGCGCGGCCACCACAGGCAGACGCAGACGTTGTTCGAGTAGTGCGGGCAGCGACATTATGAACACCCCAAGGATCTGTACTTGTTGAAGTTAGAACGGCTTGACCACGACCAGAATTACGATAGCCAGCAATATCAGAACCGGCACTTCATTGAACCAGCGATAAAAGACATGGCTGCGGGTGTTTTCGCCACGGGCAAAACGTTTTACCTGCGCGCCGCACATGTGGTGGTAGCCGATCAGCAAGACGACCAGTGTCAACTTGGCGTGAATCCAGCCACCCATGCTGAAGAGGCTCGGGTTGAGATAGATCAGCCAGCCGCCGAAGATCAGCGTGGCGATCATCGCCGGGCCCATGATGCCGCGATACAACTTGCGCTCCATGACACTGAAGCGCTCTTTGCTGAGCGTGTCTTCGCTTTGCGCGTGATACACGAACAGACGCGGCAAGTAGAACAGCCCGGCAAACCAGCAAACGACGCTGACGATGTGAAAAGCTTTGATCCATAGATAGAGCATTTTTAGTTATTCCAGGTTCACGGTAAGCCAGATAGTAGAGGCTTGAGCGTCCGCACGTCACCTTGACGGTTGTCGCAGGGCCGCGCGGCCCCTATTATCGACGGCTTTCCAGTGGGTTCTTTGAGGGCAGGTTATGGTCAAGGTCGGTATCGTCGGCGGCACGGGTTACACCGGTGTCGAACTGCTGCGTCTGTTGGCGCAGCATCCGCAGGCAGAAGTGGCTGTCATCACTTCCCGATCCGAGGCCGGTCTGGCCGTGGCTGACATGTACCCGAACCTGCGCGGCCACTACGACGGCCTGGCCTTCAGCGTGCCGGACATCAAGACCCTTGGCGCTTGTGACGTGGTGTTCTTTGCCACGCCGCACGGTGTTGCTCACGCATTGGCCGGTGAGCTGCTGGCTGCGGGCACCAAGGTGATCGACCTGTCCGCGGACTTCCGCCTGCAAGACGCTGAAGAGTGGGCCAAGTGGTACGGTCAGCCGCACGGCGCGCCGGAGTTGCTGGACGAAGCGGTTTACGGTCTGCCGGAAGTCAATCGCGAGCAGATCAAGAAAGCTCGCCTGATCGCTGTGCCAGGGTGCTATCCGACCGCGACGCAACTGGGTTTCCTGCCGCTGCTTGAAGCTGGTCTGGCGGATGCTTCGCGCTTGATCGCCGACTGCAAATCCGGTGTCAGTGGGGCCGGTCGTGGCGCGGCGGTAGGTTCGCTGTACTCCGAGACGTCGGAAAGCATGAAGGCCTATGCGGTGAAAGGTCACCGTCACCTGCCGGAAATTCGTCAGGGTCTGCGTCGTGCAGCGGGTAAGGAGGTTGGTCTGACCTTCGTTCCGCACCTGACCCCAATGATCCGTGGCATTCACTCCACGCTCTACGCGACGGTGGTTGATCGCTCGGTGGATCTGCAGGCGCTGTTCGAGAAGCGTTATGCCAACGAACCGTTCGTCGACGTGATGCCGGCCGGCAGCCATCCGGAAACCCGTAGCGTGCGTGGCGCCAACGTTTGCCGTATCGCCGTTCACCGTCCTCAGGATGGCGATCTGGTGGTGGTGCTGTCGGTGATTGATAACCTGGTCAAAGGTGCGTCGGGTCAGGCGGTGCAGAACATGAACATCCTGTTCGGGCTGGACGAACGCTTCGGTCTGTCCCATGCCGGTATGCTGCCGTAACATTTTAAACGGCACAGCGAAAAGGCCCGTCTGACGGGCCTTTTTGCATTCTGATCAGCTCGTCGGGTTTATTGATATACCGTAACAATAGTTGACCGATTTTCTCGGACAAGCGGATAATGCGCGTCATCACGCATTATGGCGGCGTAACGCCGGGAGATAGTCAGCATGAGCGTCGAATCCTTCACCCCCACGGCTTTGCAATTCACCCACGGTGCAGCGCACAAGGTGAAGAGCCTGGTCGATGAAGAGGGGAATGATCGCTTGAAGCTGCGCGTATTCGTTACGGGCGGCGGTTGTTCAGGGTTTCAGTACGGTTTCACCTTCGATGAAGATGTGGCCGAGGACGACACCATCGTCGAGCGCGAAGGCGTGAGCCTGGTGGTAGATCCGATGAGCTTCCAGTACCTGGCCGGTGCTGAGGTGGACTACCAGGAAGGTCTGGAAGGTTCGCGTTTCGTGATCAAGAACCCGAACGCCACCACTACATGTGGTTGCGGGTCTTCGTTCTCGATCTGATCGCGCCGCGCTTCAGATAACAAAACGCCGCAGAGCCTTACGGTTCTGCGGCGTTTTGCTGTGTGCTATTTAATCAGGCCGGGTAGATGGCGCCGAGTACCCGAAGGCCGCGTGCGCCGGTGACGCTTGGGCGGTTGGCGGCGATGCCTTCAAGGCAGCAATGGGCCAGCCAGGCGAAGGCCATGGCTTCAACCCAGTCCGGGTCAACGCCATGAGTGGCGGTGCTGGCGACCGTTGCGTTTGGCAGCAGATCGGCCAGACGCTCCATCAGTGTGGCGTTGTGCGCGCCGCCGCCGCAGACCAACAATTCCTGAGTGTCGGATTGAGCGCTTTGCAGCGACTCGATGACGGTCAATGCGGTCAGTTCAAGCAGCGTGGCCTGCACATTCTCAGCGGCAAAGGTTGGCAGGTGTGAAAGGTGTTGTTCCAGCCATGGCAGGTTGAACACTTCGCGGCCCGTGCTTTTTGGTCCTTTGGTGACGAAGAACGGATCGCGGAGGAGCGCTTCGAGTAACGTTGGCTCCACTTTACCGCTGGCTGCCCAGTCGCCATTGCGATCGTAGTTTTCGCCACGTTGCTGCTGAATCCAGGCGTCCATCAGCACATTCCCAGGGCCACAGTCGAAACCGGCTACAGGCTTGGTCGGCTCAATCAGACTGAGATTGCTGAAACCGCCGACATTCAAGACGGCCTGATTACCGGTACGCTCTTCGAACAAAGCTTCATGGAACGCGGGAACCAGCGGAGCACCTTGGCCTCCGGCTGCGACATCGCGGCTGCGGAAGTCGCTGACTACGGTTATGTCTGTGAGTTCGGTCAGCAGGGCAGGGTTGCCGATCTGCACGGTGAAACCGCGCGCCGGTTCATGGCGGATAGTCTGGCCGTGGCTGCCGATCGCACGAATGTCTTGGGGTTTGAGTTGCTGCTGATCGAGGAGGGTATGAATGCCCTGCGCAGCGAGCTTCACCCAGTTCTGTTGAGCAATCGCCGAGCGGGCGATTTCGTCAGGACCGCTGGCGCACAAGCCAAGCAGCTCGGCGCGCAGGGTTTCAGGCATTGGAATGTAGTGCGTGGCGATCAGCTTGATCGCCGAGGACTGTTCGATCAGGGCAATGTCCAGACCGTCGAGACTGGTTCCGGACATCACACCGATATAAAGAGCCATGGCTTAGCGCTTGCTCGAAGCCAGCATGGTGGCCTTCTCTTGATCCATACGCGCCATCAGCGGTTGGCTCTGTGCAAGGAAGCGAGCGCGTTCGGCTTTGGCAATCGGATCAGCCATTGGCAGCTTCTGGCCCAGAGGATCGACGTGAACGCCGTTGACCTGGAATTCATAGTGCAAGTGCGGGCCGGTGGACAGGCCGGTGGTGCCGATGTAACCGATGACTTGGCCCTGTTTCACGGTACCGCCAGTCTTCACGCCTTTGGCGAACCCTTGCATGTGGCCGTACAGCGTGCGGTAGGTATTGCCGTGCTGGATGATCACGGTGTTGCCGTAGCCACCACGACGCCCGGCGAGCAGCACTTTACCGTCACCGGCAGCCTTGATTGGCGTACCGCGCGGCGCAGCGTAATCAACGCCTTTGTGGGCGCGGATCTTGTTGAGGATCGGGTGCTTGCGGCCCATGGAGAACTTCGAGCTGATGCGGGCGAAATCTACCGGAGTACGAATGAACGCCTTGCGCATGCTGTTGCCGTCAGCGGTGTAGTAGCTGCTGTTGCCTTGTTTATTGGTGTAACGCACGGCGGTGTAGGTTTTGCCGCGGTTGGTGAAGCGGGCAGACAGGATCGGACCATTACCGACCGCTTTGCCGTTGACCACTTTCTGCTCGTAGATCACATCGAATTCGTCGCCCTGACGGATGTCCTGAGCGAAGTCGACGTCGTAGCCAAAGACACTGGCCATATCCATGGTCAGGCTGTGGGACAGGCCGGCACGGGCTGCGGATTGCGAAAGCGAGCTATTGATGACGCCATGGACGTAAGCAGTGCGGACAGTCGGCTTTGCGGTAACCCGGTTGAAGGCATAACCCTTGTCATTCTTGGTCAGGGTAATGGTTTCGACGTCGCTGACCTTGCTGTGCAAACTGGTCAGTTGGCCTTCAGGATTCAATTCGAACTCGAGTTTCTGGCCGTGCTTAAGCTGGCTGAACTGCTTGGCCTGTTTATCGCTGGCCAGGACTTCATGAACGGAGGCGGCAGGCAGGCCGACCTTTTCGAACAAGGTCGATAGTGTGTCGCCCTTGGCAACGATGACTTCACGATGACCAGGCGCTTTTGGCTTTTCAGCGGCTGGTGCCGGTGCTGCTTCTGCGGTTTGCGGGGCGTTTTCGTCGCTGTTTTCGATTTGAGCAAATGGCGAAGCTACTGGCGCATTTGTGGCTTGAGCCGAATCAGCAGCGTCTTGATCTTGTGTCAGTTGTTCAGCAGGACTTTCCAGTTCAAGACTCAGGGTCGTCTTTTTGGCTTCAACATCACTGGAAGGGAATACCAGTAGAGCCAGGCTAAGAAGGGCGGCGATCCCACTTGCAGCAAGCAGGTGGGTCTTCGGGTAAAGCGGCGGCGCTTTAGACGGTTCAGTGGTCATAGGTAATTTTGACTTTGAAAAATGATGAATTGGAAAAGATGAATGACATGATGAAGATGAAATAACTGTATAAAATATAACCAAATCATCTCTGAAGCAAGTCTACAGACATCTCGTCTGTGGATTGGTGTCCGTGCGCCGGGCAAAACTTGTAATTGGTGCGCGATCTTGTATGGTTGGTTCCCTTTGAATCTGAGCCTTGCGGGTCTGTTATGAAGTCGGTTGAAGAGCAGCTAGCGCTGATTAAACGTGGTGCGGAAGAACTGTTGGTCGAGTCCGAGCTGGTCGAGAAGCTCAAACGCGGCCAACCGCTGCGTATCAAGGCTGGTTTCGATCCGACCGCTCCGGATCTGCACTTGGGGCACACGGTGCTTATTAATAAGCTGCGCCAGTTCCAGGAGCTGGGGCATCAGGTGATCTTCCTTATAGGTGACTTCACCGGGATGATCGGTGATCCGAGCGGCAAGAGTGCAACGCGTCCTCCGCTAACTCGTGAACAAGTCCTGGAAAACGCCGAGACCTACAAGACTCAGGTGTTCAAGATTCTCGATCCGGCGAAAACCGAAGTCGCGTTCAACTCCACCTGGATGGACAAGATGGGGCCGGCGGACTTTATTCGCTTGACTTCGCAGTACACCGTCGCGCGCATGCTTGAGCGTGATGACTTCGACAAGCGTTACACCACCAATCAACCGATCGCTATTCACGAGTTCCTCTATCCGCTGGTGCAGGGTTATGACTCGGTCGCTCTGCGCGCGGATGTCGAGCTGGGTGGTACCGATCAGAAGTTCAACTTGCTGATGGGGCGTGAGTTGCAGCGTGGATATGGTCAAGAGGCTCAATGCATTCTGACCATGCCGCTGCTCGAAGGTCTGGATGGCGTGAAGAAGATGTCCAAGTCGTTGGGCAACTACGTGGGTATTCAGGAAGCGCCGGGTGTCATGTACAGCAAGCTGGTTTCGATTCCGGATGCGTTGATGTGGCGTTACTTTGAGCTGCTCAGCTTCCGCTCGATGGATGAGATCAATGCGCTGCGTGCTGAGGTAGAAGCCGGTGCCAATCCGCGTGACGTCAAAATCAAACTGGCGGAAGAGATCGTGGCGCGTTTCCATGGTGAGGAGGCTGCGGCCAATGCTCATCGTGCAGCGGGCAATCGCATGAAGGATGGCGAGCTGCCGGATGATCTGCCGGAGATCGAGTTGGTCTCTGCTGAAGATATGCCGATCGCAGCTGTCCTTAATAAAGCCGGTCTGGTGAAGAACTCTGCAGCGGCTCGCGACTTGTTGGCGTCAGGCGGTGTGCGCGTGGATGGTGAGGTGGTTGATCGCTCCTATATATATGTACTGGGCGCGACCCACGTTTGCCAGGCGGGCAAGAAGGCATTTGCGCGTATTACGCTCAAATCCGAGTAAAGCTGAAAATAAGGGTTGACGGCGAATTTCAGATGTCTATAATTCGCCCCACTTCCGGCGCAGTCGAAACGGAAAACTCCTTGAGATT